>NZ_DAIEII010000064.1:0-64526 GCF_027352875.1 Gryllotalpicola sp. | reverse complement strand
TTGACCCATCCGTTTCCGTCACCATCAGGAGAGAACCATGACAGCCCTCGACATCCCCGGCTACAAGGCCGGCACCTGGACGATCGACCCTTCCCACACCGAGGTTGGCTTCAGCGTCCGTCACCTCGCAATCGCGAAGGTGCGCGGCAAGTTCGAGAAGTTCGAGGCGACGATCGTCACTGCGGAGAACCCGCTCGAGTCGACCGTCTCCGCCAAGGCCGAGGTCGCCTCGGTCAACACCAACGACATGAACCGCGATAACCACCTGCGCACCGGCGACTTCTTCGAGGCCGCGAAGTACCCCTATATCGAGTTCGTCTCAACCGGCGTCCGCCAGGCGGGCCACGATTTCAAGATCGACGGCAACCTCACGATCAAGGACGTGACTAAGCCGCTCACCTTCGATTTCGAGTTTCTCGGCTTCCAGGCCGACCCCTATGGCAACTACAAGGCCGGCGGGACTGCGAAGGGAAAAATCAACCGCGAGGACTGGGGCCTCACCTACAACACCGTCCTCGAGGGCGGCGGTTTCCTCATCGGCTCCGAGGTGACCATCACCCTTGAGATCGAGGTCACGCTCAACGCGTAGCACCGCCCCTCACCCGAAGAGCCCCCGCCGCACGGTGGGGGCTCTTCGTCTATCACACCTACCGCCCGGTGGCCGAAAGGCGCACGTCGACACGCCGAGAAGTTGCACATAACAACACATAAATGTGCACAAAAGGGGCACGCCCCCCGTTTTGGGGCTCCCCCTCCGCGAGGGCGATTTCGCGTGAAACCGATAGTCGATTCCCCGTCTCTGTAACGCGGCGTTAACCGGGGAAACAGGCACCACTTCCTTGAAACGACTGGGATCTCAGGCATTTCCTGGACAACTGACCAGATTCCACAACGTTTCCCACAGGACATCCCCACATAGAACGTTGTTTCTGCCCCCTTTTTGGCCGAAACGGTAGCCAGCTCTTTTACAGGAGTTTCCCCCCGCATACGTTCATCAACGTGATCCCTAGTGAACGAAACCACGTTGTCCTGGCCAACCTGCCGTTGGTCGGGTACCTCGTCTCGGAGGTGGCCGGCTCCGCCACCCACCTCTCGCGCGACGACCTCGCCGCAGCCGGTTCGATCGCCCTCATCGAAGCGGCCGACGCCTTCGACCCGACTCGCGGTGTCCCGTTCGGCGCCTACGCCCGCGAGCGCATCATCGGCGCCATCAAGGACGAGATGCGCCGGGCCGACTGGGCCAAGCGCGCCGCGCGCCAGCAGATCACCGCGACGATGAAGACCCAGGAGCAGCTCACGGCCGCCCTCGGCCGGGAGCCGACCGTCGACGAGATCGCCCACGCGCTCGGCGTCGACCGCGCGACGGCCGCGCAAGGCGTCAGCTACGCGACGCGCACCGTCACGAGCCTCGACGCCTACGCGGTCGAGACGATCGTTTCGCCCCAGATCACGCCCGACGAGGCGGCCCTCATCAACGAGCGGCTCGACTTCGTCCACCACGCCGTCGAGTCGCTGCCCGAGCGCCTCCGCGACATCGTCAAGGCCGTCTACTTCGAGGATCGCTCCGTCACCGAGCTGGCTGAGGAACTGGGCGTGACTCACTCGGCCGTCTCGCAGCAGCGCGCCCAGGCAATCGCCCTGCTCAAGGCCGGCCTCGAGAAGTTCTACGGCGACAGCGAGCCCGTTGAGGAGCCCGAACGCAAGACGACCCCGCGAACCGTCGCGTACCTCGACGCGTTCCGCGAGCGCGCACTCCCCGCTTCGCAGCGGATGCGCCCCACCGCGGGCTGAGGCTCGGAACGAACTAACGCACGACCCCCGGGGACCGATAGAACCCGGTGCAAGAACACCTGCCTACGGATGGGCGGGTGAAACCCAGTCAAGGAGAGACGATCATGGGATTCTCTGTCAACACCAACATCGCTGCCCTCTCGGCGTACAACAACCTGTCGTCGACGCAGAACAAGCTCCAGCAGTCGCTGGCCCGCCTTTCGAGCGGCTACCGCATCAACACCGCCGGCGATGACGCTGCGGGCCTCGCGATCTCGGAGGGCCTGCAGGCGCAGGTGTCCGGCACCGCGGTCGCCAGCCGCAATGCGCAGGACGGCATCTCGATGCTGCAGACCGCGGACGGCGCTCTGACCCAGGTCCAGAGCATCCTCCACCGCGTCCGCGACCTCGCCGTGCAGGGTGCCAACGGCACCAACACGACGGGTTCCTACGGCGCCATCAACACCGAGATCGGCCAGCTCAGCGCGGAACTCACCCGCATCGGCAACGGCACCTCGTTCAACGGCATCCAGCTGTTCGACGGCTCGACCGCGTCGACGACCTTCCAGGTCGGCACCGGCGCGGCGGCGACCGACACCGTCGCCGTGAACAACGTCAACCTCACCGGCGCCGCCGGCTCGATCACTACGCTGTCGACCACGCTCGGCACGCCGATCTCGGACAACACCACGGCGCAGGCGGTCATCACCGCTGTCGACACCGCGATCAGCTCGGTCTCGACCGGCCAGGCGACCCTCGGTGCTGCCGAGAACCGCTTCGCCCACGCGTCGTCCTACCTCGCGGTGCAGGGCCAGAATCTCTCCGCCGCGAACAGCCGCATCCAGGACACCGACATGGCCAGCGAGATGGTCACCTACTCGCAGTCGTCGATCCTGCAGCAGGCCGGCGTCTCCATGCTCGCCCAGGCGAACGCGAGCAACCAGGGCATCCTGAAGCTCCTCGGCTAGTCGGCCACCGCCAGGCGTCGGCGGTGCCGGCCGGGGTAAGGGATCACCCCGGCCGGCGCCGCCGGCGCCTCTCCCGCTGTGCACGAAACACGGTGCTAACGAGATCGGCTCACTCGGCGATAGTCCGGGTTACCAGCATCCATCCGCGGATGCCGATCCCAGTCGAGGAGAGAAGCCATGGGGTTCTCCGTCAACACGAACGTCCCTGCACTCGAGGCCTACAACAACCTCAACAACACGCAGGGCAAGCTCCAGCAGGCGCTCGCGCGCCTCTCGAGCGGCTACCGCATCAATACCGCCGGTGATGACGCGGCCGGCCTCGCGATCTCGGAGGGCCTGCAGGCGCAGGTCTCCGGCACCGCCGTCGCGCAGCGCAACGCGCAGGACGGCATCTCGATGCTGCAGACCGCGGACGGAGCGCTCACGCAGGTGCAGTCGATCCTCCACCGCATCCGGGATCTCGCCGTCCAGGGCGCCAACGGCACCAACACCACCGACTCGTACGGTGCCATCAACACCGAGATCGGCCAGCTCAGCCAGGAGCTCACCCGCATCGGCGACGGCACGTCGTTCAACGGCATCAAGCTGTTCGACGGCTCGACGCCGGCGACGAACTTCCAGGTCGGCACCGGGACGAACGCGGCCACCGACGTCGTCGCCGTGGCCAACGTCAACCTCACGGGCGCCGGCGGCGCGGTCACGACGCTCAATGCCGCACTCGCGACGCCGATCTCCGCGACGGCAGGCACTGCCCAGGCCGTCATCACGGCGGCGGATGCCGCCATCAGCGCCGTCTCGACCGGCCAGGCCACCCTCGGCGCCGACGAAAACCGCTTCTCGGACACGGTGCAGTCGCTCGCGATCCAGGGTCAGAACCTCTCCGCCGCGAACAGCCGCATCCGGGACACCGACATGGCGAGCGAGATGGTCACCTACTCGCAAGCGTCGATCCTGCAGCAGGCCGGCGTCTCCATGCTCGCCCAGGCGAATTCCAGCCAGCAGGGCATCCTCAAGCTCCTCGGCAACTAGTAGCGATCCAAGGGGGCAGCGATGACCATCGCTTCCAGCACGCCCACCACCTCGGCGACCCAACTCAGCGGACTCGCGTCCGGCCTCGACACCTCGAGCATCATCGCCAAGCTGATGGCCAACGCCACGCTGCCCCAGACCCTGCTCAACAACCAGATCACCAGCGAGCAGCGGACGATGTCCGCACTGCAGACGCTGAACTCTCAGTTCGCCTCGCTCGCCACGGCGACCGCGCCGCTCACCGGCAGCTACACGGCGAACGCCATGGCGGCGACGGTGTCCGACCCGTCTGTCGCGTCCGCGTCCGCCACCTCGACCGCCGCGGCCGGCAACCTCAGCTTCAGCGTCGACCGGCTCGCCGCGCGCCAGAGCGACGTCACAGCCGCGATGTCGATCTGGACCGCGAGCACCGGTCTCGCGATCACCACGTCGACGGGCACCATCAACGTCACCGCCGCATCCACCAGCCTCGATGACGTCGCCGCCGCGATCAACGGCGCAGGCGCCGGCGTCACGGCGACCAAGGTGCAGGCCGGCACCGACGGCTCGGGCAATCCGCTCTACCGCCTCCAGCTCCAGTCCACCTCGACGGGGGCGAGCAGCGCGTACAGCATCACCGCCGGCGGCCAGGACATCATCGCCGGCCTCGGCGGCACCAACCTCACCCAGGCGGCCGACGCCCAGATCACGCTCTGGGCCGGAACGAGCGCCGCGCAGGCCGTCACATCGAGCACGAACACCTTCGCCACTGTGCTGCCCGGCGTCACGCTGGCGGTCAAAGGCCTCAGCTCCGGCGCGATCAGTCTCGATGTCAGCCAGGACACCCAGGCCGACGCGAGCACCGTACAGGGTCTCGTCACCTCGGTGCAGAACATCCTCGCACTCGTCCAGCAAGGCTCGAGCGCCTCCACGTCGACCGACCCGACGAGCGGCGCGACCACGACGAACCTGGGCCCGTTCACGACCGACTCGACGGTGCGCACCGCAGCACAGGACCTCACCGACGCGCTCACCCTCGACGCCAACGGCACCTCGCTCTCGTCGATCGGGATCAACCTGGACGAGAACGGCAACATCACCTTCGACTCGAGCACGTTCCAGACGGCGATGACGAACGACCCGGCCGGCACGCAATCCCTGCTCGCCACGGTCACCTCGCGCGTCTCCCAGGTCGCGACGAATGTCTCGGACCCGACCGCGGGATCGCTCTCGACCGAGATCTCGGGCGAGAAGGACACCATCGCGGCGATGCAGCAGAAGTCCACCGACATGGCGACACTGCTCACCCAGAAGCAGACGCAGCTCGAGCAGCAGTTCTCCTACATGGAGACGATGATCAGCCAGATCAACTCGCAGGGCTCGTTCCTCACCTCGTACTTCGATTCGCTGAACGGCACCTCGTCGTCGTCCACCAAGAAGTCCTCCTGATCCCAACCTCGGAAGAAAGCGATCCCATGACCAACGCGCTTCAGGCCCGCACCGCCTACACCCGCGAGAGCGTGCTCTCGGCGACCCCTGCCCAGCTCGTCGTCATGCTGTACGACCGCCTCGTGCTCGACATGCAGCGCGCGGAAGCCGCGCAGCTCGCGGAGGAATGGATCGATGCGCATGGGCACCTCATGCACGCGCAGGACATCATCACCGAGCTTCAGCTCACGCTGCGCATGGACGTCTGGGACGGCGCCGACCGCCTCTTTGCGATCTACGTCTATGTGAAGAACGCGCTCGCCGCCGCCAACCTCAACCGCGATGTCGAGCGCACCCGCGAGGCGCTGCGCCTCATGACGCCGCTGCGCGAGTCGTGGACGCAGGCCGCGCTCTCGCTGCAGACATCCGGCTCCGAACGTGGCGTCGCCTGAGTCGCTGACGCTCTGGGAATCCGTCCTCGAGCGAATCGAGACGGATCTCGCCGCCGCGGCCGCGGGCGGCGAGGTGCCGCGGTGGGATGCCCCGACCGGCATGCCGCCGCTGCCCGAGGAGCTGCGCGAGCGCACCCGGCGCCTGCTCGCCGCGCAGGCCGATCTGCTCGAGCGCGCCCACGACACCAAGGCCGACCTCGGCCGGCGCCTCGCCGCGCTGAACGCCCTGCGCCCCCTGGCCGCCACCACCACCGCCAAGCCCGTCTACATCGACGCGATCTCCTGACCTTCTGCCGTTCTGCGACGTTCGAGATCCCCCATTTCGACCCTTCCCTGCGCGGGAGAGGTCGAAATGGCGGATTTCGATGTGAGGGCTTACCAGGCGGGGGTGCGCCCCCGATAGCCAACTGCGACGGGCACGGACTGCCCCGCATCCCGGCCACGGATCGGCCCTCCCGACCATCGTGAGGTGCGCCGTGATCGACTCCGTCACCCAGGCCGCGCTGCAGAGCGCCATCGACGGCCTCTCCTTGCGCCAGCAGGCCATCGCGAACAATGTCGCGAACATCAACACGCCGAACTACCACGCCCAGCGCGTCACCTTCGAGGATGCTCTTGCCGCCTCGGTCGTCGGCGGCAACGGCAACGTCACCGCGCAGACGCAGCAATCCCTCGAGCCGACCCGGCTCAACGGCAACAACGTCAACCTCGACGAGGAGACCCTCAGCAACGTCGAGACCGGGCTGCGCTACCAGTTCGCGACGCAGGCGATGAGCCAGCAGTTCCAGTCCATCAGCGCCGCGCTGAAATCTTCCTAAGAGGGGATGACCCATGTCTGACGCCATCGGAATCGCATCGACCGGACTCACTGTCCACCGCAAATGGCTCGACGCCATCTCAGACAACCTCGCCAACATCAACACCGCCGAGCCCACCAGCGGACCCGCTTTCCAGGCGCGCTACGTCGCCGTCCAGGCCGGACCCGGAACGAGCGGCGTCTACGTCACCGGTGCCGCCTACGGCTCGGCCACCGGCCGCGTCGTCTACTCGCCCGACAGCCCCGAGGCCGACAAGAACGGCTACGTGCGCATGCCCGACATCGATCTCGGCGAGCAGATGGGCGAACTCATCATGGCCCAGCGCGGCTATCAGGCGAACGCCGCGGTCGTCGACCGCGCCCAGACCGCCTACCAGGCCGCCCTCGAGATCAGGGCGCAGTAATGAGCTTCGTCAGCCCGGTTTCCGGCAGCGCCGCGGCGAGCGCGCTCGCCGCCGTGCAGCAGGCGACGGCGACCGCCGCCGCCCAGCCCACCAGCGGAACGAGCTTCGCGACCTCTCTCACCGGGTCCGTCGACAGCCTCCAGGCCCTCCAATCGAACGCCAACACCCTTGCCGTTCAGGCCGTCACCGGCAACCTCAACGACATCGCCGACGCGACCATCGCCGCGACCCGCGCTCAGGTGACGATGGAACTCGCCAGCGCGGTGCGGAACAAGGGCGTCGACGCGTTCAACCAGATCATGAACATGCAGGCCTGACCCGATGCCCCCCTTTCTCCGCAGCGCTCTCACCCGCTTCAGCGACTACGTCAAGGGATTCACCTCCGCGCAGCGCACCATCGCGCTCATCGGCATCGCCGCCGTGGTCATCGGCGGCATCGCCCTCGGCTCGTGGCTCGGTCGGCCGACCTATGCCCCGCTCTTCAGCGGGCTCGCGGCGTCCGATGCCTCGGCGATCGTCAGCCAGCTCCAGTCCGACGGGGTGAGCTACCAGCTCGCCGACGGCGGCCAGACGATCATGGTGCCCCAGTCGGCGGTGTACAGCGAGCGGCTCAAGGCCGCGGCGAACAACCTCCCCGCCTCGTCGAACGGCGGCTACACGCTCCTCAACAAGCTCGGCGTGACGACTTCCCAGTTCCAGCAGGACGTCACCTACAAGCAGGCGATGGAGGGCGAGCTCGCCAATACCATCGACGCGATGAGCGGTGTCGGGAGCGCGGCGGTGAAGCTCGCCATCCCGACGCAGACGGTGTTCGTCTCGCAGCAGCAGGACCCGACGGCATCCGTCTTCGTCTCGACCGTCAACGGGGCGAGCCTCGGCAGCGACCAGGTGCAGGCCATCACCCACCTCGTCAGCGCGTCGATCACCGGGATGAAGGCGAGCGATGTGACCGTGGTGGATGCCGCCGGCAACGTGCTCTCCGCCTCCGGCACCGACCAGAGCGCCCTCACTGTCGACAAGGCCCAGACCTCCTACGACCACTCGACCCAGGCGAGCGTGCAGGCCATGCTCGACCAGATCGTCGGCGCCGGCAACGCGACGGTCGTCGTGCAGGGCACGATGAGCAACCAGACGCAGACCCAGACCAGCGACGCCTACGCCGTACCGAGCGGCACCCCGGCGGCGACCCAGTCCACGACGGTCCAGAAGTACACCGGCACCGGCGCCGGCGCGACGAGCGCCGGGGTGCTCGGCCCCGACAACATCGCCGTGCCGAACGGTACGACGGGCACCGGCAACTACGTCAACTCCAACGACAGCCGCACCAACGCGCTCGACCACACCCAGACCCAGACCTCGACCCCCGCGGGCCAGCTCCAGCGGCAGACGGTCTCGGTGGCGATCAACCAGGCGGCCGCGACGGCGGCGGGCGTCAACCTCGCGACGCTGACCCGGCTCGTGCAATCCGCCGTCGGCTACAACGCCGCCCGCGGCGACGTCGTCACCGTCGGGGCCCAGCCATTCGCGACAACGGCGGCAAACGCTGCTCAGCAGGCGCTCTCGCAGCAGCAGAGCATCCAGACCATGAACCAGCAGGCGCAGCTGCTCCAGACGGCGATCGTGTCGGGTGCGGTCCTGCTCGGCGTCGTCGCGATCGTGGTGTTCGGACTCGCGATGCGCCGCCGTCGGACCGTAGAGGAGGCCGCCGGACTCGAATACCAGCAGGTCGCGACGGTGGACGAGCACCCTGCGCTCACCGCCTCCGAGCGCGACGCGCTCGCCTCGCTCGACGGAGACAACCTCGACGGCTACGAGGCCAAGAAGCGCGACATCGCCGCGCTCGCCGCCGACGATCCGGGCCGCGCGGCCGCCCTCCTGCGCGGACTCATGGACCAGGAGGTGCGCGCGCGATGAGCACGGCCACCGCCCTCAACGGCACCCAGAAAGCCGCCGTGGTGCTCATGAACCTCCCGCCGGAGAGCGCGGCGGAGGTCTTGAAGCAGTTCAGCGACGCCGAAGCGGAGGAGATCGCCGCCGAGATCATCCGACTGCGCCGGGTGGATGCCGACACCGCGCAATCCGCCGTCGAGGAGTTCCACACGATGGCGATCTCGGGCAAGGTCAGCGCCCGCGGCGGCGAGGACGTCGCGAACGCGCTGCTCTACGCCGCGTTCGGCGCCGAGGGCGCCCAGGGCCTGCTCGGCCGCGTCGCCAACTCGCTCGCCGGCAAGGACTTCGAGTTCCTCGGCGACGTCGACCCCGGCCAGATCGTCGCACTGCTCGACGCTGAGCTGCCGCAGACCTCGGCGCTGGTGCTCGCCCACCTCAACCCGACGCTCGCGTCGAAGGTGCTCATGGGCCTCGACGACGAGACCCGCACCGAGATCGCCCGCCGCATCGCCGTGATGACCGCGGCAACGCCCGAGGCGGTCGCGCTCGTCGCGTCGGCGCTGAAGCAGCGGGCACACGCCGTACTCAAACTGCACCAGGTCGCCGACACGCTCGGCGGCGTGCAATCCGTCGTCGACATCATCAATCGCACCGACGTCAAGACCGAGCGCTCCGTGCTCACCGGTCTCGAGACCAAGGACCCGCAGCTCGCCGAGGAGGTGCGCGCCCGCATGCTGACCTTCGCCGACATCGTGAAGTTCGATCCGCGCGACGTGCAGCAAGTGCTGCGCGGCACCGACACCAACGTGCTCGCGATCGCCATGAAGGGCGCCTCCGAAGCCGTCGTCAACACCATCCGCAACAACCTCTCCGAGCACAATCGCGAGGTGCTCGACGAGGAGCTCGCCGCGCTCGGGCCGGTGCGCGCCTCACAGGTGGACGAGGCGCGGGCGACGGTCGTGCGCGCCATCCGCGAACTCGAGGCGGCGGGCGGCATCACGGTGTACCGCAGTGCCGACGAGGACCAGTTCGTCGACTGATCGGAGTGCACTGCCGCACGAGCCTGCGCACCAGGCGCGCTTCGAGCCGGGCCTTCGCCTCCGGCCGTCCAGCGGCGCGGGCCGGAATCGCGGGCAGCGGCACGCTTCGACGTCACCGGGCGCGGCGCGCGGCTAACCGGGGCGTGCTGGCGCACCGATAGGCCACGGTGAGCATGGACCCGCTCATCTGGCGCCACGGACCGGCGACGACCGATGAAGAGGTGCCGTGACCGACGCGCAGACCTTCGAGCGAATCGCCTACACCCGACTCGGCAGCGAAGCCCACGCCCGTGCCGAGGCCGCCGCCCGAGTGAGCGGCTACACCGCCGGGTACGCCGAGGGTGCCAGGGCCGCCGAAGCCGAGCTCGCCCACCGACGCGAGGCGCTCGACGCGCAGTACCGGGAGCAGTCGGCGGCGCTCGACGCACGGTTGCAGCAGCGCATCAGCACCCTCGAGCGGGTCATCGTCGCCGTCGACGCCCGTACCACCCCGGTCCTCGCCGAGGCCCAGGACGCCCTCGCCCTCGCGGCCATCGAGCTCGCCGAAGCCGTCGTCGGGCACGAGCTGCGGGATGCCGCCGACTCGGCGCGCTCCATCACGACTCGCGTCCTCGCCCAGATCGACGCCTCCGACATCGTCACCCGTCTCCGTGTCCCCCCCGGCGACGCGGCGCTCGTCGAGGCCGAACTGCGGGACATCCGGGCCTACGTCGTCGTCGCCGACGCCTCACTCGGGCGCGGCGACGTCGTCGCCGAACTCGCCGAGGGCTTCATCGACCTGCGTGTCACCGCCGCGCTCGCCCGGGCGCGAGGAGCCCTGCTCGACGGGGTCGGCGGTCTCAAGGGACTCCACCACCGCGAGGGCGGCACCCCATGACGCTGCAGCCCATCCCGACTCTCGAGGGGGCGGTGCTCGCCGCCCGCACCCAGCGCGTCGGACGCGTCTCGAGCATCGTCGGGCTCGCCCTCGACGTGCGTGGGCTGCTGCTCGTCATCGGCGACATCGTGCAGATCGGCGACGACCCGGCAGGCCCGCGCGACGGCGCGCTCGCCGAGGTCGTCGCGGTGAGCGGGGAATCCGCCCGCCTCATGCCGCTCACAACGCTCGTCGGCGTCGGCGTCGGGACGCAGGTGCGACGCCTGCCGCACCCCGCCTTCGTCCCCATCGGCACGGGGCTGCTCGGCCGCGTCATCGACGGCATGGGACGCCCCATCGACGGCCGGGGGCCGCTCGACGCCGACACCCGGGTCGGCATGTACGCCCCGAGCCCGAACGCGATGGAGCGCATCCGGATCTCGGAGCCGCTGCAGACCGGCGTTCGCGTGCTCGACACCCTCACCACCTTCGCGCGCGGCCAGCGCATGGGCCTCTTCGCGGGCTCGGGCGTCGGCAAGTCGTCGCTGCTGTCGATGATCACCCGTGGCACCGACGCCGACATCACCGTCATCGCCCTCGTCGGCGAGCGCGGTCGCGAGGTGCGCGAGTTCATCGAGGATGACCTGGGGCCTGCCGGCCTGGCTCGATCGGTCGTCGTCGTGGCGACGGCCGACGAGCCCGCGCTCATGCGCCGCCGCGCGGCGTTCGTCGCCACCCGTATCTCCGAGTCGTTCCGGGATGCCGGACGCGACGTCATCCTCATGATGGACTCCCTGACTCGCGTGGCCATGGCGCAGCGCGAGATCGGGCTGTCAGCCGGCGAGCCGCCGGCCACCCGCGGCTACCCGCCGTCGACGTTCTCGACGCTGGCGCAGCTGCTCGAGCGCGCCGGCACCGGGGCATCCGGCACGGTCACCGGCATCTACACGGTGCTCGTCGATGGCGACGACCACAACGAGCCCATCGCCGACGCCGCCCGCTCGATGCTCGACGGTCACGTCGTGCTGCGTCGCGAGCTCGCCATCGCGGGCCACTACCCCGCCGTCGACACGCTCGCCTCGATAAGCCGTCTCGCCGCCAAGGTCAACGACAAGGAGCACCAGCGCGCGGCGTCGGAGCTGCGCGCGGTGCTCGCTGCGCACCAGGCGGCGAAGGACCTCATCGACGTCGGCGCCTACCAGGCCGGGGCGAACCCGCTGGTCGACCGGGCGATCGCGCACCTCGGCGCGATCGAGGACTTCCTCAGGCAGGACTCCGACGAGCACACCGCCGCGGACGAGGCCTGGAGCAGGCTCGTCGCACTCACCACCGAGATCGGGAGACCGTAATGGCCGAATTCCGCCTGTCCAATCTGCTGCGGCTGCGCAAGCTCGAAAGCGATCAGGCGGCGGCCGGTCTCGCCGGCGCCAACCTCCGCGCCCGCGAGACCGAGGCGGCGGTGAGTCGCACCTACCGCCACCTCGCGCAGTACAGCGATGAGGCGATGGACGTCGAAAACCTCAGGGCGATCGCCGCAACGCGGCAGGCGACGGCGAGCATGCTCGACGAGCTGCGCCAGAAACTCACCGACGACGACAGCGCGGCGGCGCGCGCCCAGGCGGACTACCGGGATGCCGAGGTGCGCAATCGCACCCTCGGCAAGCTCGAATCGCGCTGGCGCGACGAGGCGGCCCGCCACGAGGCATCCGCGGAGCAGAACGCCCTCGACGAGATCACCATCGCCCGCGCTCGCCGTGGTGTTGCATAGCGCACCTAACGCGGGTCCCCGTCCGTCCGATAGCCACGGGTGACGAGCACGGATCAGCTCATCATCCCGGCCACGGACCAGGCCCGCCCGATTCCTCTTGAGTGGGGGGTGTGCCGTGACCATCGTCGATGCGACTTCGCGCTCCGACCAGGTCCTGGCCCGCGTCGCCGAGCATTCGGGCATGCCGTCCACAGCGACGTCGACGGGCTCGGCCGACGGCAGCCGCTTCAGCGACACCCTCGCCTCCGTCTCGGCCGGATCGACGGGGTCGACCATGACGGGCGCCGCGGGCGCCACCCTTCCGCAGGGGGTGACCGGCGACGACATCGTCGCGGCGGCCCAGCAGTACCTCGGCACCCCGTACGTCTTCGGGGGCGATTCGACGAGCGGCATGGACTGCTCGGGCCTCGTCAAGACCGTCCTCGGCCGGCTCGGCATGCAGACCGGGCACCTCGTCAGCGCGCAGTCCGGCCTCGGCACGGCGGTGCCCTCGCTCGCCCAGGCGCAGCCCGGCGACCTCATCGTCGAGAACGGCAACCAGCACATCCAGATCTATGCCGGCAACGGCAAGGTCATAGAGGCGCCCCGGCCCGGCGAGAACGTCGTCGAACGCGCCGAATGGCTCGATCCCAGCCGGATCCAGACCATCCGTCGGGTCACGACCGCGTCGACGACGGATTCCTCCGCCACCGACCTCAGCGCGCTGCTCGCCTCGAGCGGATTGCCCGCCGCCCAGCTCGCGCAGTTCGGCTCGCTCGCCCAGAGCCTCACCGGCTCGACGACGTCGGCGAGCCCGACGTCGTCGGCCGTCTCGGCCGCCGGCGCCGCCAACCTCGCCGCCAGCATCCAGCAGGCGCTGAGTTCCGGCGCGATTTCGACCTCGACCCTGGCACAGGCCTTCGCGCTCTCCGCCCAGCAGAGCGCGCTGAGCGGTCTGCTGGGGGGCGGCTCTTCGTCGGGCCTCGCGGGCTCGGCGAGCACGGACGTGCTCTCACAGATCCTCGGCGCCGGGTCCGCAGCGGGTGCCGCGGGTTCGACGGGGACGGCGGCATCGACCATCAGCGACCTCGCCGGCATGCTCAGCGCCCTCGGTGCGACACCAGCGACCCCAGCGGTGACCCCGGCTGCGCCGAACGTGGTGACCATCCCCGCCACGACGACTCAGACGGTTCCGCAGCAGCTCACCTCGCAGATCATCACGCTCGTTCAACAGGGCAACGGCAACCACAGTGTCATCGTCAAGATCGTCCCCGAGCAGCTCGGGCCGGTGACGGTGAACGCCCACCTGGCCGGCGGCCAGCTCAGCATCGGGCTCGCCGCTCCCACCGATTCCGCCCGCGACGCGCTGAACGGAATGCTCGGCGACCTGCGCCGCGACCTCGCCGGCTCCGGCATCTCCGCCGATCTCAGCCTTGGCGCGAGCACGTCCTTCAGCGATCTCGCCGGCCAGGCCCAGCAAGGCGGACAGCGCGGCGAGAGCGGCCGGAGCCTGTACTCCGCGGTCGTCCCGGCCGCGCCGACCACCCCATCGACCACCACGGCTGTGCTCGCCTCGTCGGCCGCGGCCGGGGAATCCACCGGATTGGACGTGATCGCATGACCGATATCTCGAGCGTGGCCTCCACCACGGCCGCCGCACCCGCCGCGGCCGGCACCGGCCTCCACAACGCCGCGGCGACGACGAGCGCACCCAGCAACACGATGGACTCGCAGATGTTCCTCAAGCTGCTCGTCACGCAGCTGAAGAATCAGGACCCCTCGTCGCCGATGGACACCAACCAGATGATCTCGCAGACGACCCAGCTCTCGATGATGCAGGAGCTCACGACGCTCGCCGGCACCTCGTCGAGCGGCTACGACCTGCAGATGAAGACCTCGGCGGCCGCGCTCGTCGGCCAGCGGGTGAGCTACACCGACTCCACCGGTGCGACCGTCGCCGGCACAGCCACCGCCGTGAGCTTCGCGGGCACCACGCCGACCGTCACCATCGGCGGCACGAGCGTTCCTCTCGACTCCATCTCGGGCGTCGCCGCGGCCGCGACCGCGAGCACCGCCCCCATCGCGTAACACCCTTCGAAAGGAATCCGATGCTCCGCTCGCTCTACTCCGGCATCTCGGGCCTGCAAGCCCACCAGACGATGCTCGACGTCACCGGCAACAACATCGCCAACGTCAACACCGTGGGCTTCAAGTCGTCGGCCGTCGAATTCCAAGACACCCTCTCGCAGCTCACGCAGGGCGCCACCGCACCCAATCAGACCACCGGCCAGGGCGGCACCAACCCCGCCGCGGTCGGCCTCGGTGTCAAGGTCGCGGGCGTTTCGACGAACCTCACGCAGGGCACCTCCGAGGCGACCGGCAAGGCCACCGACCTCATGCTCAACGGCGACGGCTACTTCGTCATCGCAGCCGGCGGCCAGCAGTCGTACACCCGCGCCGGCGACTTCACCTTCGACTCCTCGGGGCAGCTCGTCACGCCCGACGGCTCGGTCGTGCAGGGCTGGACGGCGAACGCGGCAGGCACCGTCAACACCGGCGGCCCGCTCGGCGCGGTGACCCTGCCCGCGGCCGCGACGGCGGCGGCACAGGCGACGACGTCGGCCGGCTTCGTCGGCAATCTTCCCTCGGACGGCACGACCCCGCTCGTCCGTCAGGTGCCGGTCTACGCCCCGGACGGTACGGCATCCACCGCGACACTCACCTTCACCCCGCTGGGCGGCGGCAGCTGGTCGGTGTCCGACGGCACCCCCACGGTCTTCCCCGACCTGCAGTTCACTGCAGGCGCCCTCACCTCGGTGCCGACCACGACGACGAGCAACGGCATCAGCTACGACTTCTCGAAGCTCAGCGGCTACGCCGGCATCTCGACGCTCGCCCTCGACAGCCAGAACGGCCACGCGGCGGGCACGCTGAACTCGTACACGATCGGCACCGACGGCACCATCACCGGAACCTTCAGCAACGGGGTCACCCAGGCCATCGCCCAGATCGCCATCGCGAACTTCTCCAATCCTTCGGGATTGGAGAAGCAGGGCGACTCCAAGTGGGGTGTGAGCGCCAATTCGGGCACACTCGCCGTCGGCACGGCGGGCGCCCCGGGCTTCGGCACGATCTCCGCGGGCTACCTCGAGGCGTCGAACGTCGACCTCTCGCAGGAGTTCACCAACCTCATCGTCGCGCAGCGCGGCTTCCAGGCCAACGCACGCGTCATCACCACGAGCGACTCCGTTCTGCAGGAGCTCGTCGACCTCAAGCGGAGCTAGCCATGATCACCATCACCCGTCTCGGCGGCCAAGCCGTTTCGATGAATCCCGACCTCATCGAACGGATGAGCGAGAACCCCGACACGACGATCTACCTCGTCGACGGGTCGAGCATCATCGTGCTCGAGCCGATGGACGAGGTCGTCGAGCGGATCCACGACGCCCGCGCCGACGTGCTCGCCCGTGCGGCGAAGCGCCGCGACGACGAACTGCTCGCCGTCGCGGCCGCCGAGACGCTCGAACGCACCCGCGTGGTCACCGAGTAGCCCGAGCGCATGGACATCGCACTCCTCGTCGGTCTCATCGGAGCCTTCGGCTCCGTCGTCGCCATGCTCACCCTCGAAGGGTCGAGCGTCACCTCGATCATCCTGCCCGCGCCGATGATCATGGTGCTCGGCGCGACGATCGCGGTGTCGTTCGGGTCCGGGACGCTGAGCGACTTCCTCGTCGCGATGAAGTCGATCTCCACGGCGTTCCGGGGCAAGGTCGAGAAGCCGACGGCCGTCATAGACCAGCTCGTCGGCATCGCCGAGAAGGCGCGCCGCGAGGGATTGCTCTCGCTCGAGAGCGATGCCGCCGAGGCCAAGGACCCGTTCCTCAAGAACGCGCTCCAGAACGTCGCCGACGGCGTCGGCGAGGAGGAATTGCGCACGCTGCTCGACGACGAGATCGCGACGAAGGACCGGGTCGGCAAGGCCTCCGCGCGGTGGTTCAAGATGGCGGGCGGCTATGCCCCGACCATCGGCATCATCGGCACGGTCATCTCGCTCACCCACGTGCTGGCGAACCTGTCGGACCCCGGCCACCTCGGCCCGATGATCGCCTCGGCGTTCGTCGCGACCCTTTGGGGCCTGCTGTCTGCGAACTTCATCTGGCTGCCCATCGGCGACCGGCTCTCGCGCGTGACCGAGCTCGAGACGCAGCGTCGCCAGATGATCCTCGAGGCGGTGCTCGCCGTCCAGGCCGGCGCCGGACCGCGCCTGCTCAGCGAGCGCCTCCAGGCGATGATCCCGAACCAGCCGAAACCCAAGGACAAGGACCTGGCGAAGGCAGCATGAGCTCCCGCAAGCATCGCAAACCGCGCGGCCATGCCAGTGCCGAGCACCACGTCGACGAGCGCTGGATGGCCTCGTACATGGACATGGTGACAGTGCTCATGTGCATGTTCATCGTGCTCTTCGCGATGTCGAGCGTGGACGCGGGCAAGTTCCAGAAGCTCAAGGACTCCCTCGCCTCGGGTTTCGGCGTCGTCACCAGCCAGAAGGTCGACCCCGGCACCCTAGACAACCCCGCGACCGCGAAGCCCGGCGAGCCGACACTCACCGTGCAGGCCCTGGCTGAGCTCAACCGCCTCGAGAAGCTCAAGAAGGCCATCAACGCCGCGGAGGCGAGGATCGGCCTGCAGAACGACGTCACCTACGACATCGACGTGCGCGGTCTCACCGTCCACCTCTCGAGCTCGACGTATTTCGCGTCGAATTCGACGCAGCTCACCGATGTCGCGGCCCGTGTGCTCACCGCGGCATCCGGCCCGTTGCGCGGTGTCTCGAACGGCATCTCCATCGAGGGCCACGCCGATAGGACGCCCGCGCACCCGCCGTTCCCGACGAACTGGGAGCTCTCGGCCGACCGCGCTGTCGCGGTGCTGCGCGAGCTCGTCGAGCAGGGCCACATTGCGGGCCAGCGCGTCGGCGCCACCGGATACGGGGATGCCCGGCCCGCGGCATCCGGCAGCACCGTGGACGCGCTGGCAAAGAACCGCCGTGTCGACGTTGTCGTGCTCTCGAGCGCCCCCGAGGACGTGCGCGCGCTGATCCCCGCGCTGCTCAAGGCGAAAGGAGCCCAGTGATGACCATGATCGAGGAGCTCGGCCTCGCCGACTATGAGATCTACGATTTCAGCCGGACGACGACGCTCGCCCGCGCGCAGGCGCGCGGCCTCGAGTTGGCGTTCGAGACCTTCACCCGGCAGTGGGGCACGCAGCTGACGACGAAGACCCGCACCCGGGCGGTGGTCTCGTTCGACTCGGTGAGCGTGCAGACCTACGACGAGTACTCGGCCACGCTGCCCGCGCAGACGGCGCTCGCGCTTTTCGGGGTGGATGCCTCGCCGTCCGGCGGCAAGGCGGTCATCCAGTTTCCGGCCCGCAGCGGGCTCGGGTGGATCGCCCGCATGCTCGGCGGCGCAAACGACCCGCTCGAGTTCGAGGACGACTGGATTCCCCAGGAGCGCCCCTTCACGATCATCGAGCAGGCCATCATGCGTCGCCTCATGGAGGACACGGTCGACGACCTCAAGTACTCCTTCGGCGCACAGCTCAAGGGCGACATCGGTTTCGAGAGCATCCAGCACAACTCGCAGTTCGCCCAGGCGAACGGGCCGGCCGACCTCATGGTCGTCGCCGAGTTCACCGTCGCCGTCGCCGAGCGCATCGCCGCCGCGAGCGTCGCACTTCCCGCCGACGCGGTGCTGCCCGGCATCACCGGTGCGGCCGTCGCCGCAGCCCGGGGCGACGCCCTCGAGCTCGTGCGCGCCCAGATCGCGAGCGTGCCGGTCGAGGTCGGCCTGCAGCTCAGCCCCCGCATCGTCACCGCGCGGAGTGTCATCCACCTGGCGGTCGGCGACATCATCCGACTTCCCCATCCCAGCCACAAACCCCTGCATGTCGCAGTCGAAGGGCAGCCCATTGCCCGCGCCTCGGTCGGATCGACCGGTTCCCGCGTCGCCTGCGTCATCGTCGACACCGAGGAGTCCGCCCGATGAACGCCAACCTCACCGCCTCAACGGATGCCGCGGTCGCGGCGGCCGGCGTGCTCGCCGACGCCCTTCCGACCAGCCAGAGCCTCACCGTGCGCCTGCGCGACGCCGGCGGCACCGCGCCGAGTGAGGGCGCCTGGCTGCGCGCAGCCGTCGTCGCGACCTTCGTCGGCGGCCGCTCCTACGACGTCGCTCTCGCGGTGAAGCCGGGCGTCGTCCCGACCGACGCCGGCGGCGACGGCGTGGCCGACCTCGCCCTCGAGGACGTCGTGCAGACCTCCCTCACCGACGCGGTGGGCCGCTTCGGCGACGGCGTGCTGTCAGGATTGCACCTCGACGACGCCACCGCGCTGTTCGCCGATCCCGACACGATCATTGTCGAGCTGCGTCACGCGAGCGACGGCGTGCAGGCGCTCTTCGCCGTGCGCCACCGCGCGGTGGCCGGCCGCCCGGCCAGCGACGAGGACCTCGCCGACCGGCTCGGCCGCATCAACGGAGTCGAGATGGCGCTCACCGTCCAGATCGGGCGCACCCGCATGGCGGTGCGCGATGTGCTCGGGCTCGAGCCCGGCGCGATCGTCGAGCTCGACCGCTCGGCGGGCTCGCCGGCGGACATCCTGCTCAACGGCCGCCTCATCGCCCACGGCGAGGTCGTCGTCGTCGACCAGGATTACGCGGTGCGCATCACGAGCATCCTCGACGTCGCGGATGCGGCGGCCTAGCCATGGACGTCACCGTTCTGCTGCGGGTGGTGGTCTCGCTCGGCGTCGTGTTCGGCGCCATCTGGTTCATCAGTCGGCGCGTCCGCAAGCGCTCGGTGAAGAATCCCCGCAAGACCGCCGCCGTCCAGGTGCTCGGGCGCGCGAGCGTCGCCGGAAAGGCGTCGGTCGTCGTGGTCGAGGCCCTGGGCAGGCATCTCGTGCTCGGTGTCACCGAGCACGGCGTCACCGTGCTCCACGACACTGAGGCCCCTGTCGAACCGCCGGCTCCCCAGTTCTCGGCCGCGCTGCACGAAGCCCAGAAGGCCGCTCCGCTCGAGGCGTTGCGCGGTGCCGTCGGGCTGAGTTACGGCGCGACGCGCACGGATTCCGCCTCGAGACACGGCGCGTCGCCCGAATCCCAGCCCGAGCATATGGTTGCCCCGAACACGCCCCCCTCGCCGAAGGCCAGGCCGGCGACCTTCCCCAAGGTCGGCAAACCCACCTGGCATCCGGCGGAGCGCGTCTCGTTCCGGTCGGCTCTGCTGTCCGAGGTCAAGGACCTGATCAATAAGTGAACATCAGCATCAACGGCTTGAACGGCGGTCCCGGCGCCGGCGTCCTCACTCTGCTCGGCATCACGCTGCTGTCGGTGGCACCCGCACTGCTTCTCATGATGACATCGTTCACCAAGGTCTTCGTCGTGCTGTCGATGACACGCAATGCGCTCGGGCTCAACAACATCCCGCCCAACCAGGTCATCGCAGGGCTCTCGGTCTTCCTGACGTTCTTCATCATGTGGCCGGTCCTCACCGACATCAACACCGCAGCGGTGCAGCCGTACCTGAACGGCCACATCGACTTCACCCAGGCGGTCGCGCTCGCCGAGACACCGCTGAAGCACTGGATGCTGCCTCTCACGCGTCAGGACGACATCGCCCTCATCACCCGCGTCGCGAACCGCGCCAACCCGGCCAGCCCCGACGCGACACCGATGTCGGCGCTCATCCCGGCCTTCATGCTCTCCGAGCTGCGCAGTGCGTTCATCATCGGCTTCGTCATCTTCATCCCGTTCCTCATCATCGACATCGTCGTCGGCGCGGGTCTGCAGTCGCTCGGCATGATGATGCTGCCTCCCGTGATGATCTCGCTGCCGTTCAAGGTGCTGCTCTTCGTCCTCGTCGACGGCTGGGGCCTCATCATCACCTCGCTCATCAAGAGCTATTCGGGGCTGCACTGATGGACAGCGCCGCGATCCTCGACATCGGGGTGCAGACGCTCGTCGTGGCGGCGAAGCTCGCAGCCCCCATCGTGCTCACCGCGCTCGCGGTCGGCTTCGCCATCGCGCTCTTCCAGTCGGTGACGCAGATCCAGGAGGTCACCCTCTCGTTCGTGCCGAAGATCATCGGCGTCGCCATCGCCCTGGTGGTGTGCGGCGGCTGGATGATCCAGTCGCTCGTGCAGTTCACGCAGGAGCTCTTCGACCGCATCCCGACCCTCCTGAACGGCTGAGGACGGCAGCGATGAACATCCCGATCGACCCCCGGTGGCTCGAGAGCACACTGCTCGCCAGCGTGCGCATGGCGATGTTCATCATCATCGCGCCGCCGTTCAGCTCGCGCGCCTTCCCCGGCATGGTCAAGGCGATCCTTTCGGTCGGCCTCGGCGTGGCGGTCTCCGGCACGGTCGAGCAGAGCCTGCCGAGTCTCACCGACGCCGCCTTCTACCTCGCACTCGTCGAGCAACTCACGATCGGGGCGGCACTCGGCTTCCTCGTCTACCTCGTCTTCGCTGCGATCGAGTCGGCCGGCTCTCTTATCGACCTCTTCGGCGGATTCCAGATCTCGCAGGCTTTCGACCCGACGCTGTCCCTCAACGGTGCGGCCTTCGCGCGGCTCTTCCAGATGGCGGCGGTGGCGCTGATGTTCTCCTCCGGCGCGTACCAGATCGTGCTCGCAGGGCTCGCGCGCACCTTCGTCTCGCTCCCCGTCGGCGCAGGATTCCCCGCCACCATCACCGCCGCCGACGTGGCGGCCGAACTCAGCGGCATGTTCGTGGCTGCCGTGCAGATCGCGGGGCCGCTCATCATCGTGCTCGTGCTGGCGGACATCGGGCTGGGCCTCCTCACCAAGGTCGCTCCTGCCCTCAACGCCTTCTCGATGAGCTACCCGATCAAGATGACGCTGTCACTCGCGCTCGGCGGCGTCGTGTTCGTGGCGCTCCCGGCGGCGATCGCATCGATGACGGGCGCCGCCGTCGCACTCATCGGGGGTGGTCATCCGTGAGCATGGAACGCACCGAGCAGGCGACGCAGAAGCATCTGCAGGAACTGCGCCGCGACGGCAAGCTCGGCCGTTCGCAGGAGTTCTCGAGCTGGCTCGGCATCGGTCTCGCCTGCGCGCTGCTGCCCGTCGTCATCACGGCGGCGTCGACGAACGCGGTGTCGCAACTCTTCACCGCGGGCTCGATCATGACCGACCCCGACCCGCAGAAGGCGCTCATCGCGCTCGAGAACGGTCTCGGCTCGGTGCTCGGGGTGCTCACTCCGATCTTCGTCGCGCTGATCGGCGCGATCTTCACGGCCGCCGCCGCGCAGGGCGGCATCCGATTCCGCCGACTCAAGCCGCACTTCGACGGCTTCAACGTCGTGAACGGTGCGAAGCGCCTGTTCTTCAGCGGCCAGGCCTGGTGGGAGCTTCTCAAGTCGCTGCTCAAGAGCGGCGGCGTCGCCGTGGCGCTCTACCTCATCATCCAGTCGATCCTGCCGACGCTGATGTCGTCCGGCGGGCACTCCGTCGGCCAGCTCCTCGACCAGGCGAGTGGCGCGGTGATGTGGCTGCTCATCGTTGCGATCGCCGCCGGGGTCGGGATCGCCCTCATCGACGTCTTCGTCACGCAGCGCCGCAACCGCAAGCACTCGATGATGACGAAGTACGAGGTGAAGCAGGAGCACCGCCAGAACGACGGCGACCCGCTGCTGCGCGGCCAGCGGCGCTCGCGTGCCATCGCCCTCACCCGGAACCGCATGATCCTCGCCGTCAGTGAGGCCAGCGTCGTCATGATCAACCCGACCCACTTCGCCGTGGCGCTGCGGTACGAACCGGGCAAATCGGCTCCGTACGTCGTGGCCAAGGGTCAGGGGTTCGTCGCGCAGCGCATCCGCGAGGAGGCCGACCGCCTCAAGGTGCCGATGGTCCGCGACATCCCGCTCACGCGTGCACTCCACGCGCAGATCCCCCTCGGCGGCGAGATCACCGTCGAGTTCTACACCGCCATCGCGCAGGTCCTCACCTTCGTCGCGATGCTCAAACGCCGCGGCGCCCTCTCCGGCGTCCACGACCGCCCGGGAGGCGCCTCGCGATGATGAAGAACAAGAAGTTCTCGATGATCGGGGTACCGCTCGGCGTTGTCGGCATCGTTCTGCTGCTCGTGCTGCCGGTGCCGTCGTGGCTCCTCGACGTGCTGCTCGTCATCAACCTGGTCTTCGTGCTGCTCATCCTGCTCACGACGCTGTTCGTCAAGCGACCGCTGGACTTCTCGGTCTTTCCGTCGCTGCTGCTCGTGGCGACCCTGCTGAGGCTCGGCCTCAGCGTGGCCTCGACCCGCCTCGTCCTCGAGAACGGCTTCGCCGGCCAGGTCATCCAGACCTTCGGCGAGGTCGCGGTGGGTGGTTCGGTCGTCATCGGCGTGGTCGTGTTCGCGATCCTCGTCGTCATCCAGTTCATCGTCGTCACCAAGGGCGCCGAGCGCGTCGCCGAGGTCGGTGCGCGCTTCACCCTCGACGCGATGCCCGGCAAGCAGATGGCGATCGACGCCGACCTGTCGGCCGGCCTCATCTCGGATGCCGAGGCGAAGGAGCGCCGCGCCGAGATCGCCGCCGAGGCCGACTTCTACGGCGCGATGGATGGTGCATCGAAGTT
Organism: Gryllotalpicola sp.; assembly: GCF_027352875.1. Classification (NCBI taxonomy): domain Bacteria; kingdom Bacillati; phylum Actinomycetota; class Actinomycetes; order Micrococcales; family Microbacteriaceae; genus Gryllotalpicola; species Gryllotalpicola sp. Next base: position 41,487 of record NZ_DAIEII010000064.1, on the reverse strand, counting down.
CGTCAAGGGCGACGCGATCGCCGGAATCCTCGTCATCGTCGTCAACATCATCGGCGGTCTCGTCATCGGGATGCTGCAGCACGGCCTCGACTTCACCACCGCCCTCAACAAGTACACGCTCCTCACCATCGGCGACGGCCTGTCGGCGCAGATCCCGGCGCTCCTCATGGCGGTGTCGACCGGCATGATCGTGACCCGCTCGAGCGCCTCGGTCGAGATGGGCGTCGCGGCGGCGAAGCAGCTCGGCCAGTCGCAGATCGCGCTGATGATCGCGGGGGGCGCGGCGATCCTGCTCGGGCTCATCCCGGGGATGCCGTTCCTCGCCTTCGCCGCGGTCGGCACCGTCCTCATCGTCGTCAGCCGTCGGATCGCCTCGGGCGCCAAGAAGGCGCAGAAGGTCGCCGAACGCGACGCGATCGCCGCGACCGGACCACGCGAGAGCAGGACGGAGGACCTCCTCGAGCAGATGCGCGTGCACGTGCTCGAGATCCTGCTCTCGCACGACCTCGTCGATCTTGTCAACGGCGCGCAGAACGATCTCCTCGGCCGGATCAAGGCGCTGCGCCGCAAGGTCGCGCTCGACCTCGGATTCGTCGTCCCACCGGTGCGGACGCGCGACAGCGTCGACCTTCCCGACTCGACCTACGCGATCCGCCTCGCCGGCGTCGAGGTCGCGCGGGGCACGGCACCGGTGGGCCGGCTGCTCGCGCTCGGCGACTTCCTCGATGCGCTGCCGGGGGAATCCGTCGTCGAACCGGTCTTCGGGCTGCCCGGCAAGTGGATTCCCGCCGAACTGCGCAACAATGCCGAGATGCAGGGCGCGACGGTCATCGACCGCGTCTCCGTCATCGTCACGCACCTCTCGGCGATCATCAGCGACAACGCCGCGAAGCTGCTGTCGCGCGAGGACGTGCGCGTGCTCGTCGACGGGGTGAAGGCGACGAACCCGGCCGCGGTCGATGAGCTCATCCCGGCGCCGCTGTCGCTCGCCGAGGTGCAACGGGTGCTGCAGGGCCTGCTCGCCGAGCAGGTCGCGATCAACGATCTGCCGCGCCTGTTCGAGGCGCTGTCCCTCGCGGCGAAGATCTCGACCGACCCCGAGGCGCTCATCGAGGCCGCCCGCGAGTCGCTCGGCCCGGCCATCGCCGCCCGGTACCTCGAGAACGGCACGCTCCGAGTGCTCATGATCGAACCGTCGCTCGAGCAGACCATGCTCGAGGGTCTGCGCCAGGGCCCTGCCGGATCGCAGATTCTGCTCGACGGCAGCCAGCACTCGCGCCTCGTCAATGCCGTCAAGCAGACCGTCGCCGCGGCCGCCGCGGAGGGCCAGTCGCCTGTTCTCGTCTGTGCGCCGCAATTGCGCTCGGCGGTGCGCCGCCTCGTGTCGGCACAGCAGGGAGGATTGCCCGTGCTTTCCTATAACGAAGCGACGGCATCGCCGTCGACCATCATCGAGACGATCGGGGTGATCCGACTTGCCCAGCATTCCCTCGCCTGACGAAGCCGCCCGCAAGGAGGCCATCGCCAAGCTCCTCACCGACGGCGAGGAGGTCGATCCGCACGTGTTCGAGCGCGCCGCCGAGCAGACGGCGACGTTCGATGCGGTCATCGACGATCTCAACAACTTCCTCGACGACGAGGACGAGGACTGAGCGCTCTCACGGTGCGCCAGGTTCTCGAGTCCTCCGCGGCGCTTGGGCTGCCGCCCTTCGCCGAGATGGGCGATCGATCCGCCGGGTCGATCGCCTAAGCGTCCCGTGCAGGTTTGAGCAGGTCGATCAGCGCCGCCTGCTCCGTCTCGCCGGCCTGCGCGGCCGCCGCGGTCTCGGCGGCGATCGCCTCGAGCAGCTCGGAGCGCTGGACCCGCACCTCGCGCGGGGCGTCGATGCCGAGCCGGATCGCATCGCCCTTGATATCGACGACGGTGATCGTGATCGAATCGCCGATGACGATGCTCTCGCCGAGCTTGCGGGTGAGCACCAGCATCGCGATCCTCCTGATCTCGGGGCGTCTTGGCGCAAGATTACCCTGCCGTCAGGCGGACATCCGGCCTTTGCGCAGGCGGAGATCCCGGCCGGTGGCGCCCAAGTAACGGCTACGCGGCGAGCAGCGCCCCGAGCGGCGCTCTCACCGAGAGCGCGTCGTCGTCGATGATGACCTGCAGCGCCTCCCGTGTCACGCGGTTGACGACGATGGGCGCGACGAGGTTGACGACGGGTTCGGTGCCCGCCGGATTCACCACGACGTAGACTTCGGCATCCTCACCGCTCGTCAACCCCAGTGTCGCGGCCTCCTCGTCACCGATGACCGGGGCATAGCTCGGCAGCAGCGAGCCGTGCACGATGAAGAGCCGCACCGAGTCGTTCGCCGCGCGCAGCGCGTAGAGGCCGTTCTCGACGTGGAAGAGGTTGAAGTCGCACTCGGCAAGACCCATCGGCGCGGCGAGGAAGCGCACGGGCTCGGTGTACACGGACACGGTCGGGATCGTCATTTCAGGAAGTCCATGAGGTTGGTTTGCATCGTCTTCGACGAGACGAGCAGTGCGGCTTGGTAGACGTTGTTCTGGTTCGTGAGGTTGATCGCCGCCTGCGCGGTGTCGACGTTCTCGACATCGCTCTGCTGCTGGGTGAGAGCGATGCCGCGCGACTGCTGCACGCTGTTCGCCGCCGAAATCGCGTTCTCGACCGAACCGACGGTCGCCTGGGCGGATTCCACCGAGCGCAGCCGCGTGTCGATCGCGGTGAGCGAGGCTTGCGGATTGCCGTTCGCACGCAGGGTCGTCGAGATGCCGTCGAGATCGGCAAACACCGAGGACGCACCGGAGCCGAACACGTTCGACCCGTTGACGTCGACCTGGACGACATTGTTCTGCCCGATCCGGCGCTGCACCAAATCGCTCGACGAGCCCGCCCAGGCATAGGTGGTCGTGTCGTACGCCCCGCTCGCCGACGAGGTGCCGGCGAAGGCGTTGCGTCCGCCGACCTTGGCGTTGGCCTGCACCAGGAGCTGCTGCTTGATGGCGTCGATCTGATCGGCGATCGCGCTCTTGGCGGCGGCGGTCGTGGTGCCGTTCGAGGCCTGCACGACGAGGTCGCGCACCTTGCGCAGCAGGGTGTCGGTCTGGGTCAAGGCGCTGTCGGTCGTGGTCGTCCAGGACTGCGCGTCGGTGATGTTGCGCGAGTATTGATCGTTCTGAGCGATGGATGCCCGAACACCGAGTGCCGTCGACGTGCCAGCCGGGTCATCCGAGGGGCGGGTGATGCGCTTGCCGCTCGCGGCCGCCTGCTGCGCGTTCGCGAGTGCTTGCAGGCTCGACTGCACCCGCCACTGCTGGGCCGCGTAGATCGTCTGGTTCGTGATGCGCATGCTCATGCGATGCCGACCACCCCGGTGTGGTTGATGAGGGTGTCGAGGAGTTGGTCGACGGTCGTCATGACGCGGGCGGCCGCCTGGTAGGCAGCCTGCTCGGTGACCATGTCGATGCCCTCCTGGTCGGTGGACACCGACGAGTTCGACGCCTGGACCGCCGTCGCGCTCGTCAACGTCGACGAGGTGAGGGTCTCGAGCCGCGAGGCGCTCTGCGAGGCGGTGGCGACCTTGGCGACGAGCTGGCTCCACTGCGCATCGGGCGAGGCGGCGCTGGCGCCGATCTGCGACACCCGGTCGGCGAGGCTGCCGTCGTAGCTCAGCGCGCCGGCGGCGGCGGTGCCGATCTGAGTGCCCGAGGTGATCGCGACGGAGAGGCCGACGGCGGCGGGCCGCGTGGGATCGATGGCGAAGAACGCACCGGCCAGCGCGCCGGTGTTGGTCTGACCGGTCGTGACGATGCCGTTGACCTGACCGGCGAGCTGGTTCGCGAGGTTGTTGTAGCCCGCCGCCGTCTCGGCGAGCGCCCCGCCTGTTCCGGCGCCGTTAGCGGGGGCGAGCAGCGCGAGCGCGCCGGCGATCTGGCCACTGTCGATGCCGATGACCTGGCCGCTCGATGCCCACTGCAGCTGCACAGGGCTGCCCGATGCACCGCTGACGTCGCTGGCTCCGATGGCCTGGACGTGGTTCGCCGTGACCGAGTCGACGAGCAGGTTGCCGTCGAGCAGTACGTTGACGGTGCCATCCGCGTTCGGCGTCACGGTGCCGCCGGCGAGTTGTGCCACCTGAGTGGTGAGCAGGTCGCGCTGGTCTTTGAGCTCGTTGGCAGAGCCGCCCGAGGCGATCGTCTGCTGGATGACCGAGTTGAGCTTGGCAATCTGGTCGGCGGCGATGTTGACCTGGTCGGCGAACGAGTCGACCTGACCGCGCAGCTGCGACCACTGGTCGGCGGCATTCGAGTAGCCGGTTGCGATCTGCTGCACGAGCGCCTGCCCGGTGGCGATGACGGATTGCCCGGCCGAGGCGTCCGAAGGCGTGTTCGAGAGGTCCTGCCACGACGACCAGAACTTCTGGAACTGGGCGGAGAGCCCGTTGTTGCTCGGTTCGTTGAAGGAGTCCTCGAGTGTGGTCAGTGTGGCCGACTGGGTTGTCGCCGAGGCGGATGCCGCCGTCGCCGAGCGGACCCGGGCGTTGACGAGCTCGTCTGTCAGCCGTTCGACGCCCGTGACGATGACGCCCTGGCCGGGCTGCGCCGAACCGAGTGTGGCGGGGCCGACGAGTGCGGGTGCGGGTGCGGAGGTGACCTGGAGCCGCTGGCGGGTGTAGCCCTGGGTGCCGGCGTTGGTGATGTTCTGCCCGGTGACGTCGAGCGCCTGCTGCGCTGCCGTCAGGCCGGTGTACGCAGTGTCGAGGCCGCCGAAGGTGGACACGGTCCCTAGGCATCCCTGTCGATGAGGCGCGCGTCCGGCTGGGCGGACGCAGTGGTGCCTCGGGGCGTGTAGGTGGCTGCGGCCTCGGCCGGACCGATGAGGGTCTCCTGGGTGGAGCGGATCGCGGCGCGAAGCATATGGTCGTTGGCGTCCCGCAGCGTTGAGATGCGGTCGACGGAGGTCAGCAGCGCAGTGAGGTGCGCGGTGAAGATGTCGTGCCAGACGAGCTCGGGCGCGGCTCCCACGATCTGGCGCAGCGACGGCAGCTCGGCGGCGATTCCCCACTCGTCGGCGAGCTGCGCCACCTCGACGTCGCGCACGAGGTTGAGCTTGCGCAGCTGTGCGGTGATCGAGGCGATCTCATCGCTGGCGCGCTGGATCCACCGGGTCTTGCCCACGGCGAGAAGCGCCTGCTCCGCCTCGAGGCGGAATTCGAGCACGTCCAGCAATTCGCGTTCCTGCCACAGCAGAGCGGAAAGCTCGCTTGCTCCCACAGCAGTCCTCCAACCTGTTCATAGGCGCGGCCGTTCGTCGCCGCTCAAGGGGTGATTCGCGTGCACGGCACGCCTATGCACAACGAGCTATCGGTGCGCGCCAACCTCATGTTAGGTAATCCGCCTTCGACCGCGCCGGAATCCGCGTGGGAGTTCCCGCGGCGGCGCCGGCCCCGCGCACGAGTCCGCGGGACCATCGTCCTATCCGGAAGCTCCGCGCATGAACCGAACCACGTCGTCATCCACCCAGATGTCACGAGGCCTCAGCGGCCGAGTGAGGTAGAGGCCGTCGAGGTCGGTGACGCGACTGAGAGCGACATAGGTCTGGCCCGGGCTGAATGCGCGTGCGCCGAGGTCGACGACGGCGCGGTCGTAGGTCTTGCCCTGCGATTTGTGGATGGTGACGGCCCAGGCGAGCCGCAGCGGGAACTGCGTGAACTCGGCGACGACGTCTTTGCTGAGGGATTTCGCCACCGGGTCGTAGCTGTACTTGTGGCGCTCCCACGTCGCCGGTTCGACCTCGACGTCCTGCCCGTCGATCTCGACCCTGACGGCGCCGCCCGTGATCCGGGTGACGGTGCCGATCGTGCCGTTGACCCAGCGCGGGGCACCCTGCCCGCCGGTGTCGTTGCGGAGGAACATCACCTGCGCCCCGGCCTTGAGCTCGAGGTTCTCGTCAGCGGGGAAGTTGCGCCCCCCGAAGTCGCCCGAGATCTCGGCCCGAGCGAGGTTGACGGCGCCGGGCAGGCGCTTCAGGCGCGCCGCGTTGATGAGGTTCACGGCATCGTTGCGGCTCGCGAGCGTGATGACCCCGTCCGTCGGCGCGGGGCGCGCGCCGGCCTCGTTGAACCGGTCGGCGATCTCCTGAGTGACCTGCCCGTAGCGCACGGCATTGAGCATGAAGCGGAACTCGGAGTCCTTCTGACGGTGCACCTCGATGAGCTCGACGACGGTGATCTCGGCATCCCGCCACACCTTCGCGTCGAAGAACCACATCGAGGCGTAGGTGTCGGCGTAGTACTGGCGCTCCTCCGGCGACAAGCCGGGCACGGGCGAGAGCTGGTACGGGTCGCCGAAGAGCACGAGCTGCACGCCGCCAAACGGGGTGTCCCGCTTGCGGGCCTGACGAAGCGCCCGGTCGATGGCGTCCATGAGATCGGCGTTGACCATCGAGACTTCGTCGATGACGACGGTGTCGATGGTGTTGAGCAGCTTCTTGAGCTCGTCGGGCTGCTCCAGAGGGTGGCCCGCGATGACCCCGATCGGCAGGCGGAACAGCGAATGGATCGTCTGGCCGCCGACGTTGAGGGCGGCGACCCCGGTGGGCGCGCACACCACGATCTGCTTCTCGGTGTGGAATGCGAGGTGGTTCAGCAGGGTCGACTTGCCGGTGCCGGCGCGGCCGGTGACGAACACGTGGTCACGGGTCTTCTCGATGCGGTCGAAGACCGCCTGCTGTTCGGGAGTGAGGACAGAACCCACTGGCCGAGCGTAACCCGCCTATCGGTGGCGACGCCGCCGCGTGACGATCCGCTGGATCATCGCTTAGAGCGGCTTGTCGCGCTCGGCCAGGTGCTGCAGCATCCGGTTGTACTCCTCGACATCGGCGCCGCCCGACCGGTCGGAGGCGCGGTCCTTGCGTTTGCTCTCCTTGGCGTCGAGTCGGCTCCACTGGATGGCGACGGTGATGGCGAGGACAACGGTGGGGATCTCGCCGATGCTCCAGGCGATCCCGCCCGCAAGTTGCTGGTCGGCCATGGGGGTGTCGCCCCAGGTGCGGCCCATCGCGCCGAACCAGTCGGGAAGGAACATCCCGGTGCTCTCGATGATGGAGAGGCCGAAGAAGGCATGGAACACCATCGTGCCGAGCAGCAGCAGCAGGCGCATCGGCGACGGCAGCCGGTACGGCACCGGGTCGATGCCGACGAGAGACTGCACGAAGAGGTATCCGGTGATGAGGAAGTGGACGACCATCCACTCGTGCCCGATGTGGTTCGTCGTCGCCCACCGGAACAGCGGCGAGTAGTAGAACACCCAGAGGCTGCCGACGAAGAGCACCGCCGAGACGACGGGGTTGGCGAGCAGGCGGCCGTACCAGGAGTGCACGCCGAGCAGCAGCCACTCGCGGCCGCCGCGCGAACCGTCGTCGCGCTTGTCGATGGCGCGCATCGCGAGGGTGACGGGAGCACCGGGCACGAGCAGCAGCGGCACCGCCATGGCGAGCAGCATGTGGATCGTCATATGCGCCGAGAACAAGTACGTCTCGTACATGTTGATGCCGCCGTTGGTGACATAGGCGAGCACGAGGATTCCGGCGACCCAGCTCACCGTGCGGAGGATCGGCCACCGGTCGCCGCGTCTCACGAGCCGCCGGACGCCCGCGAGGTAGAAGAACAGCGCGAGACCGGCGGCGACGAGCCAGAGCGGGTCGATGTTGAAGCCGAAGAGCAGCGTCTGCAGTGAGACCGGCGGCGGCAGCGGCTGCCCGGTGAGGATCTCGGCGGGCGACGTGCCGATGGCCGTCTGATCCACGGGCGGTGCGGTGCGCGCGAGGGCGGCCGCGACACCCGAGGCGATGCCCATGACGGCGAGCTCGACGACGACGAGCCACCAGAACGAAGTCGGCTTGCCGCCGGCATCCAGCCGCCGGATGAGCCGGGTGCGCTGCATCGCGCCGCCCACGCCGAGCGCGACGAGCGCCCCGACCTTGGCGAGCACGAGCACGCCGTACGGCGTGAGCAGGTTGGCCAGCGTGCCGACCCTGAGCTGCGCGCTGAGGTAGCCGGAGAATGCGACGACGACGAAGCACAGCAGCGCGAAGCTCGAGTACCGCCGCAGCACGATGACGAGCCGGTCGCCCGCGATCGTGCGGCGGATGAGGACGAGCGTGAGCAGCCCGCCGATCCACACCGCGGCGCCGACGATGTGCAGGCCGAGGGCGGTGATGGCGAGGTTGTGGCCGCTGGTGCCGGCCGCGTGTCCCTGCAGCGCGATGGGCACGAGCGCGAACACGGCGAGCGCCGTGACGAAGACGAGGGCGATGTGGTTGCGCACGGCGAAGGCGAGCACGGTGACGACCGCGGCCGTCGCCGTGGTGATGAGCCACGCCTGGCCCAGCTGCACCTGGGTGATGAACTGCAGGAACTGCTGGGTGAAGGCCTCCCCAGCCGAGAACGCCGTGCCGGATGCGTCGAGGAAGGTGAGCACGGTGACGACGCCGGATGCCACCGTCATGATCGCGGCTGAGGCCGCGGTGACGTCGAGCGCCTTCCCGAATTCGGGCTTGGCGGGGCTGAGCGCGAAGACGACGAGCCCGAGCGAGCCGATCATGCCCGCCGCCGAGAGGTCGACGAGCATGCGGGCGACCGGCAGTCCCCAGCGCACGAGCGGGCCGGGGTCGCCGAGCGCGAGCGGGGCCGCCGCACCGCCGATGGCGAGGGCGGCGAGGATCGCGGCGAGCGCGGCTACGACCAGCGCGACCGGGCCGGCGACGCGCTGCACCCTGATCACCGACTCAGCCTATTTCGCTCGCCGTTGGCCGACTGACGCCGAAACCGCCGAGGACGGCCATGGCGAAAAAAGTGGGGCTCCCGAACGGGGAGCCCCACCGGAGAGCAGCTGGAGCTACTTGACAGCAGCCTTGAGCTTGCTGCCGGCGGTCAGCTTGACGCGGTGGCCAGCGGCGATCTTGATCTCGGCGCCCGTCTGCGGGTTGCGGCCGGTGCGCGCAGCAGTGGCGGTGCGCTCGGCGGCGAGCCAGCCCGGGATGGTGACCTTGCCGCCCTTGGAGACGGTCGATGCGATGGTCTCGAAGAAAGTGTCGATGACACCGCCGACGGCGGCCTGGCTCAGACCGGTCGATCCCGCGACGGCGGCGACGAGCTCGGTCTTGTTGAGGGACTTGTCAGCCATTGATGGTCCTTTCTGTGGGCCGATGGCCCGATGTGTCTGGCCGGTTGGCCACGCCACAAACTAGCAGTGTTTCCGCGGAAACACGCGGAATTCCGGGCCTTTTCGACGCTCGACGCAAAGAAATCGGCCCCCGGAAACGGGAGCCGATTTCGTGAGATGCCGCGCCGTCGAACTACCAGCTCGACTTGGTGATGCCGGGCAGCTCGCCGCGGTGGGCCATGTCGCGGAAGCGGATGCGCGAAATGCCGAACTTGGCGAGGACACCGCGGGGGCGGCCGTCGATGGCATCGCGGTGGCGCAGGCGCACCGGCGACGCGTCGCGCGGCAGCTTCTGCAGGCCGACGCGCGCGGCTTCGCGCTCTTCGTCGGTCGAGGTCGGGCTGACCAGGGCCTTCTTCAGCTCGGCACGCTTCGCCGCGTAGCGGGCGACGACGACCGCCCGCTGGTTGTTCTTCGCGATCTTGCTCTTCTTAGCCATGGTTAGCGCTCCTCGCGGAAGTCGACGTGCTTCCGAATGATGGGGTCGTACTTCTTGAGCACGAGACGGTCGGGGTCGTTGCGGCGGTTCTTCTTCGTCACGTAGGTGTAACCGGTGCCTGCCGTCGAACGGAGTTTGATGATCGGGCGGATGTCCTGCTGCTTGGCCACTAGAGCTTCACCCCGCGCGCGATGATGTCCTTGACGACGGCCTCGATGCCGCGGGCGTCGATCACCTTGATGCCCTTGGCCGAAACGGTCAGCGTGACCTTCCGCTTCAGCGACGGGACGTAGTACGTCTTCTTCTGCACGTTCGGGTCGAACCGGCGGTGGGTACGCCGGTGCGAGTGCGAGACGTTCATGCCGAAGCCGGGAGTGGCTCCGGTCACCTGGCACACAGCGGCCATGACTCCTCCTTCAGTACCGATGGCCCGGACGGGCCACCCCAAGATCTCTTGTCTGCACCCGCCGATCGCCGATCTTCTCAGAGGGGGATTGGCGGGTACGAACTGAACGGAGGGGAACCCCGCTCAGCCGAGGAGCCAGTCTAGCCTGGACTCGGGTCTTCCCCAAATCAGCGCCGGCGGACTCCAGCGGAGAGCCCGGACGCCGGATTCTGCGTACCTCAGCTGTCCATGCCATGCCATAATCTGCGTGTGGATGCAGATATGCGGACATGCGGGCTCGATCCCGATTCCGAGTACGTCGAATTGGCGGTCGAAGTGTTCGCGATGCTCGCCGACGCGACCCGAGTGCGAATCGTCCTCGCGCTTCGGAATGCAGAGGAGCTCTCGGTGAACCACCTCGCGAACGTCGTCGGTAAGTCACCGGCGGCCGTGTCGCAGCACCTCGCCAAGCTGCGCATGGGCCGGATGGTCACCACTCGGCAGGACGGCACCCGGATCTTCTACCGGCTCGCCGACGAGCACGTCTCCGACCTCGTGACGGATGCCATCAAGCAGGCCGAGCACTCGATCGCAGGCGGCGCCACCCCGCGACACCACCAGGCACCGACGCTGATCGAGGAGCGCGCATGAGCGACGACCATCGGCACGACTCGCACGACCACTCTCATGAGCACGGTCACACGCATCCGCACGACCACGACCACGACCACGACCACGACCACGACCACGACCATTCTCATCCGCACGGCGGCGCGAAGGGCTTCCTCTACGACCTGTTCGTGCCCCACACTCACGACTCGGCCGACTCGATCGACGACGCGCTGGAGGCCAGCGTCGTCGGCGTCCGGGCGCTGAAGATCAGCATGTTCGGATTGCTCGCGACGGCCGTCCTGCAGGTCGCCGCCGTCCTGCTCACGAGCTCGGTCGCCCTGCTCGCCGACACGATCCACAATTTCGCCGACGCCCTCACCGCCGTGCCGCTCTGGATCGCCTTCGTGCTCGGCCGCCGCCTGGCGACCCGGCGGTACTCCTACGGGTACGGTCGCGCCGAGGACATCGCCGGCATGTTCATCGTCTTCGTCGTCGCACTGTCGGCCGTCGTCGCCGGCTGGGAGGCCATCGACCGGTTCGCCCACCCGCATGCGATCCAGAATCCGTGGTGGCTGATGGCCGCAGGGTTCATCGGCTTCATCGGCAACGAGCTCGTGGCGATCTACCGCATCCGCATCGGCCAGCGGATCGGCTCCGCTGCACTCGTCGCCGACGGCGTCCACGCCCGGATCGACGGCTTCACGTCGCTGTCCGTCGTGCTGGGAACGATCGGAGTGCTGCTCGGATTCCCCCTCGCCGACCCGATCGTCGGCCTGCTCATCGCGATCTCGATCCTCGTGCTGCTGTGGGGCACCGTGAAGTCGATCGGCGCACGCCTCATGGACGCGATCGACCCGGCCCTCGTCGAGCGGGTCGAGCACGCCCTCGAGCACACCCCGGGCATCGCAGAGGTGACGGCCATCCGGCTGCGCTGGATCGGGCACCGGCTCACCGGATCGGCGACCGTCGAGGTCGAGACGGCGGAGCTCGACGAGGCGCACCGCATCGCCGACCATGCCCTGGGCCACCTCCGCGACGACGTGCGGAACCTCGACGACTTCACCATCACGCCGATCGCGCATCAGCGCGCCTGACGTCGGCGCCTCAGCGTGCGCGCGCGCCCTTCATGCAGTCGGCGCAGAGGCCGAACACGTCGACGACGTGCCGCGGCTGAGTGAATCCGTGGGATGCCGCCACATCGTGCGCCCACTGCTCGATCGGCTCGGCCGAGATCTCGATGGTGAGCCCGCACTCCGTGCAGATGAGGTGGTGGTGGTGCTGGCCCAACGTGCACGCCCGGTAGAGACTCTCGCCCTCCGGCGACTGCAACGAGTCGGCCTCGCCGTCGGTGGCGAGGCTCGAGAGCGTGCGGTAGACGGTGGCAAGGCCGATCGGCGAGCCGCCCTCGCGCAGGCTGCCGTAGAGCGACTGGGCGCTGACGAACCCCGGCGCGTCGGCCAGGGCCTCGCGCACCGCGTCGCGCTGCCAGGTGTTCCGCTTCACGCTTCCACTATCCGCCCGTCGCGGCCGCGGCGCGAGCGCGCCCAGCCGACGACCCGGCACACCAGGTAGATGAGGAACGAGATCGTCGTGACATAGGGGCTGATCGGCACCGAACCGCCGAGGGCGAGCAGGATTCCGCCGACCATCGACACCACGCCGAACACGACTCCGAGCACCGGCACCACCACCGGCGACGACGACAGCTGCAGGGCCGCCGCGGCCGGTGTCACCAGGATCGAGAGCACGAGCAGCGCCCCCACGATCTGCACCGAGACCGCGACGGTGAGTCCGAGCAGCAGCATGAACACGATCGACAGCGTGCGCGCCGGCACCCCGCGGGCGATGGCGACGTCGGCATCCACGCTCGCGAACATCAGCGGCCGCCACACCACGCCGAGCCCGACGAGCACGATGCCGGCGATGACGAGCAGCGAGCCGAGCTGCGGCGCGTCGATCGCGACGATCTGCCCGGTGAGCAGGCCGAACTTGTTCGCCGCGCGACCGCTGTAGAGCGCGAGGCACAGGATGCCGAGGCCGAGCCCGAACGGCATGAGCACCGCCGTGATGGAGTTCCGGTCGCGAGCGCGCACGCCGAGCACCCCGACGATCAGGGCCGCGACGAGCGAGCCCACCAGCGAGCCCGTCGTGACCCCGACACCGAGCAGCAGTCCGGCCGAGGCGCCGGCGAAGGTGAGCTCGCTGATGCCGTGGACGGCGAAGGCCATGTCCCGGGTCATGACGAAGACACCGATGAGGCCGCCGATGAGGCCGAGCACCGCGCCGGCGATGATCGAGTTCTGCTCGAGCGCGACGAGCGCACCGAAGTCGGTGAAGTCGAAGAGCGAATTCACGGCACCCCCTCCTCGTACAACGTGCCCACTGACGCCGGCTCGGGGTCGTGGTGAGCCTCATCCGGTGTGCCGACGACGAGGATGCGGTCGCGGACCCGCAGCACGTCGACCGGCGCCCCGTACAGCTCGGTGAGCACCTCGGAGCGCAGCACCTCGTCGGGGGCGCCGATGCGGAAGCCGCCCCCGGCGAGGTAGAGCACTCGGTCGACCATGGGCAGCACCGGATTGATGTCGTGAGTGACGAAGAGCACGCCGAATCCGCGCTCGTGCCGCTGCTGGTCGATGAGCTCGCTCACGCCCTGCTGGTGGGCGAGGTCCAGGGACGCGAGCGGCTCGTCGCAGAGCAGCAGCACCGGGTCGCCGGCGAGCGCCTGGCCGATGCGCAGCCGCTGCTGCTCGCCGCCCGACAGCGTGGCGATCGGGACCGCGGCGTAGGCCGTCGCGCCCACCGCGGCGAGCAGCGCGTCGACCGCGGCGCGCCGAGCGCGCGACGGCAGCCGGATGCCCCAGTTGTCGCCGTCGACGCCAAGGGCGACAAGGTCGCGGGCGCGCAGCGGGGTGCCCTGGTCGGCAAGCTTCTGCTGCGGCACGTACCCGATGCGGCGATCGCCGCGCGCGATCGGCTCACCGAGCAGCTCGATGGTGCCGCGCTCGAGCGGACGCTGACCGAGGATGGCGCGCAGCAGGCTCGTCTTCCCCGAGCCATTGGCACCGAGGACCGCGATGAACTCGCCGGCGCGGACGTCGAGGTCGAGGCCTTCCCAGATCGTGCGGGTGTCGAATCGCAGCGTGGCATCGCGCACGCTGAGAACGATTCTCGATTCCGACACAGGATCGAGACTACTGGCCAAGCGCGGTTCCGATCGCGGCGAGATCGCCGGTCATCCAGGCGAGGTAGTCCTTGCCGCTGGGCAGCGTCTCGCGCACCGCCACGATCGGAATGCCGTCCCGGCTCGCCGCCGCGAGCACCGCCTGGGTCTCCGGCCCGGTTGTCTGCTCGTTGTAGGCGAGGAGCTTGACCTTCCTCTGGTCGAAGAGGGCGAGGGTCTGCTGCAGCACGCTCGGAGCCACGCCGGAGCCCTGCTCGACCGCCGCGCTGAACTCGGCCGGGGTCTTGTTGACGAGGCCGATCGCACCGAAGAGGTAGAGCGGCACCGATTCGGTGATCGCCGCAGGGGTGCCCGCGTACTGGGCCTTGAGCTGGGCCGCTGTCGCTTCGAGCCTGCCCAGCGCGGTGTCGAACGCCGCCGCGTTCGCCGCGTAGTCGGCGGCCCGGCCCGGGTCGAGCCTCGCAAGCGCGTTCGCGATCGCATCGGCGACCTTGCCGACGGTCGGGAAGTCGTACCAGAGGTGCTCGTTGAAGCCGCCGGATGCCGGGTGCTGGTCGTAGCCCGAGAGGTCGGCGGCGTTGAGGATCGTCGCACCCGTGCCCACCGCGCTCGTCATGCGGTCCATGAAGTCGTCGTAGCCGCCGCCGTTCTCGACGATGAGCTGCGCCTTCGAGACCGCGAGCTGATCGCGCGCATCGGCCTCGTACTCGTGCGGGTCCTGCGCCGGGCTGTTGATGATCGAGGTCACGGCGACATCGGTGCCTCCGACGGCGGCAGCGATGCTCCCCCAGACGTCCGTCGAGGCAACGATCCGCACGTTGGCGGTGCCGGGAGCGTCGGTGGCGAAGGTCACACCGCCCGTCGGTCCAGCCGAACAGCCGGCAAGTGCCGAGACGGCGATCGCCACCGCGATCGGCGCGACGAGGGCTCGGATCTTCACCAGGCTGACGCTAGTACTTATTGATAATGATTGTCAAAACCAGGTAGAGCGGACGGACTGCGCGAGATCGAGAACCCGGTCGACGGACTCCTCCTCGCCGACCGAGATCCGGACGCCCTCGTGCCCGAACGAGCGCACCGCGGCATCCCCGTCGAAGAACACGTCGGCGGCCTCGGGAGTGCGCTCGCCGAGCGGAAGCCAGACGAAGTTCGCCTGTGCGTCGGGCACGGTCCAGCCCTGTGCGAGCAGTCCGGCGCGCAGCCGCCCACGGCGAGCGACCAGGGTCGCCACCCGTTCGAAGAGCTCCGCCTCGCGATCCAGCGAGGCGAGCGCGGCGGCGAGACCGAGATCGGTGTAGCCGAACGGCACGGCCGTCGCGTGTGCCGCCGCGAGCAGCCGGGCCGGGCCGATCGCGTAGCCGACGCGCAAGCCCGCGAGTCCGTACGCCTTCGAGAAGGTGCGCAGCAGCACGAGGTTGGGGTAGCGGCCGATGAGGGATGCCCCGTCGACGGCATCCGGATCGGTGGCGAACTCGCGGTACGCCTCGTCGAGCAGCACGAGCACGTCGGCGGGCACCTGCGCGAGGAAGGCCTCGAACGCCGCCTGCGACACCGCGGGACCGGTCGGATTGTTGGGCGAACAGACAACCACCACGCGGGTGCGCTCGGTGACGGCGGCGGCGAGGGCATCGAGATCGTGTTCCGCCGAATCGGTGAGCGGCACGCGCACACTCACTGCGCCCGCAATCGTCACCATGATCGGATACGCCTCGAAGGACCGCCAGGCGTAGACGATCTCGTCGCCCGCCGAACACGCGGCGAGGAAGAACTGCTGGAGCAGCGACGCCGACCCGGCGCCGACGAGCGTCTCGGCGAATTCGACGTCGAATTTGTCGGCGAGACGGCTGCGCAGCGCGACGGCGGCCTGCTCGGGATACCGATTGATCGCGGTGACCGAGCGGGCGGCCTCGAGCACACCGAGCAGCGGATCGAAGGGGTTCTCGTTGCTCGAGAGCTTGAAGCCGTGAGGGGAAGGAGTCCGCCCCTGCTGGTACGCGCCGAGCGCCGCGATCTCGGGGCGAAGCTTCACGTTCTCGCTCACCCCACCTACGGTAGTGGCATGCGATTCGTCGTGAAACTGCTCGTCGGCGCCTTCGCGCTCTGGCTCACCACGGTCATCGTCGGCGGCATCAGCGTGACCGACTGGACCGGCCGCGGCGGCTGGCCCATGTTCTGGACCTACCTGCTGCTCGCCGCGATCTTCGGCATCGTCAACGCCGTCGCCGGCACCGTCATCAAGATCGCGCTGCTGCCGCTCTACCTGCTGACCCTCGGCCTCGTCTCGTTCTTCGTCAACGCCTTCCTGCTCTTCATCGTCATGTGGCTCAGCAACTGGTGGGGCTTCGGATTGCACATCGCCGGCTTCTGGTGGGGCGTGCTCGGCGCCCTCGTGCTCGGCGTCGTCACCTGGCTCGCCGGCCTCATCGTGCGGCCGCTCACGCTGAAGCGCTAGACGTGAGCCTCAAGGAGAATCAAACAAAAGCGGATCGAACACTCAAATCGTCTAGGCCGACGGCAGTGCCTCATCGGTCAGCGGGAAGTCCTGAGATTCGTCCCCAGCCAGCGACGCCCAGGCGGCTCCTACCCTGAACCGGATCGGGGGCGCAGGACTGGGCAGCAGGTGGAGGTGCAGGGCTTCGTGATCCAGATCCACGTCGACCCGGTGCCCCCGATAGGCGAATTGAAAACGGACTCTCGCCAATCGTCGCGGCAACCGCGGCACGAAGCTGATCTGCTTCGAGCCGAAGTGCAGGCCAGCGAAGGATCGGGCGATGAGGTCGACGGTGCCGGCCATCGCCCCGAGGTGGATGCCTTCGCGGGTCGTTCCTCCTTGGGTGTCATCCAGGTCGGCGATGAGCGCTTCGCGGAAGAGGGCCCACGACCGGGACTCGTCGAGGCCGGCGAGAACCGAGGCGCTTACGACTCGGCTGAGCGTTGACCCGTTCGACGTGCGGTCGAGGTAGTAGGCGACGGTGCGGACGAGGTCGTCCTGGGAGAAGCGGTAGCCGAGCTTCGCGAGCTGTTGCTTCAGTCCATCCTGGCCGAGCAGGTAGACGAGCATGACGACATCGGGCTGCTTGGCCAGCTTGTACCGGTTGGTGCTGTCGTTCTCGGATTCGAGGATGAGGTCGAGGCGGCCGGTGTTCCCGTATCGGGCCCGGTACCCGGCCCAGTCGAGTTCGAGAAGGTGCTCGTACCCCTCGAACTGGCTGAGGATGCCGTCGGCATGGAAGGGTACGGCGAGCCGTCGACTCAGCCGTGCCCAGTGAGCGATCTCGTCGGGGTCGATTCGCAGACGATCGATGACCTCGTCGCGGGCGTGACCGGCCAGCTCATCGAGAGCCTCACCGGCGCGCTCGCAGACCCAGGCGACCATGATGTTCGTATAGCTGTTGTCGCGGACCCCTTCACCGGGAGCGTCCGGGTAGCCGTCGTGGTATTCGTCGGGTCCCATCACCCCCGCGATGTGGAAGCGGTCGGTGACCAGGTCAGGCACGGCGGAGGCGGCGAAGGAACGGGCGACCTCGATGATGAGTTCCGCCCCGCGGTCGGCCAGCCAGTCGCGGTCCGCGGTGACCTGGTAGTGCTGCCAGGAATTGTAGGCGACCGCCAATCCCACGTGCCGTTGACGGCGGGAGTGGTCCGGCATCCAGCGCGCGGAGAGAGGGTTGTACAACGCATCCGGCGTCTCCTCCCGGCCGTCGCTGCCGCTCTGCCACGGGAACAGCGCTCCCGGCAGACCCGCCGCTCGTGCCGCTGTCCGGGCGGCGTCCAGCCGATGCCACCGGTAGTCCAGCAGGGAGCGGGCGACCTGCGGCAGTCTCTGCCCGAGCACCGGAAGCACGAACAGCTCGTCCCAGAAGACGTGCCCCCGGTAGCCCTCGCCGTGCAAGCCGCGGGCCGGCACGCCGGCGTCCAGGTCAGCGGTGTGCGGGGAGAGGGTCTGCAGCATATGGAAGATGTGGAGGTTCAGCACGAGTTGACTGCGCGGGTCGGCCTCGATGGTGGTGGCGAAGCGCTGCCAGAGTCGCTCCCAGGCCGCCTGGTGACGATCGAGCGCGCCGGCCGTGTCCTCGGCATGGTCGTCAAGTCGCTTGACAGCGGCGATCCCCGGTGAAGCGATCGCAACGTCGCGGGAGCTGAAGATCGCGGCCGTCTTCGTGAGCGTCGCCGGCCTTCCGTCCACGAGTGCGAGCTCGACCTCCCTGCTGTAGCGGCGTCCAGCTCTCGTGCCCAGTTCCTTCCAGGCGCCCTCCGCGCCGGACAGGCGCAGTCGGACGGCGGTGGCAAGCCGTACCGCGCTGTGCCGGGTCTCCACCTCGCAGAGGAGGGTGTCGCCGAGTTGCGTGAATGTCGGCGGGGAGAGGTGCGTCGCATCGGACCCGAGGTAGGCGGGGACGTTGGTGTTGCGGATGCCGGCGTCGATTCCGGCCCGCAGGGTGACCTTGCCGTCCCATCCGAATGCGACGACCGTGGTCTCCAGGACGGCCAGGTGCGGGTCATCCATCGAGACGAACGATCGCTGCACTACCTTCAACTGCTTGCCGCGCGGACCCACAAGGGTCGCTTGCCGGGTCGACACCCCCCGACGCAGGTTCACCTCGCGCCGTTCGTCGTGCGTTTCGACTTTCCCGCTCGACCACCACGAACCGCCGCCGATCCGAATATCCAGCGGGAGCCAGTTGGGCACATTGACGAGGTGCTCCTCCTCGAGGCTCCGGTCGTGGATGCTGCTAATGAGACGGTCGTAGACCCCGGCCAAGTAGGTGCCTGG
This sequence comes from Gryllotalpicola sp., assembly GCF_027352875.1. Lineage (NCBI taxonomy): Bacteria > Bacillati > Actinomycetota > Actinomycetes > Micrococcales > Microbacteriaceae > Gryllotalpicola > Gryllotalpicola sp. Next base: position 22,852 of record NZ_DAIEII010000064.1, on the reverse strand, counting down.
GTAGTGGGTTCCGTCGTCGCTGTGCTCCGGGCGGGCACCACGAGTAACCAGGTACCCGTTGCCGAGTGCCGTCAGCGCCTCACGGTGCCCCTCGTGGGCCGGGTCGAACCCGTGGTAGACGAGGACCCACGGATCGGCAGTGACGGCTCCCAGGTCGAGTTCGCCCACGTCGTTGAGGACGATGTCCGCCCCGGCCGCCCAGAGCTCTTCACGGTGTCCGTGACGGGCGATCCCGACGACGAGGCCGAATCCGCCTCGACGGGCGGCTTCGATCCCGGAGACGGCATCCTCGACGACCGCCACGCCCTCCGGCCGGACACCGAGACGTTGGGCTGCCTCCAGGAACATGGCAGGGTCGGGCTTGCCGGGAAGCCGCTGCTCCAGGGCGATCTGACCATCCACAACGGTGTCGAACAGCCCCGCAAGCCGGGCAGCCGCGAGCATCTGCTGGGCATTGCGGCTTGCGGTGACCAGGCCGACCGGAACACCGGCGTCGCGTAGCCGGCTGAGCAACGCCGTCGTCCCCGGGTAGGAGCGCACGCCGCGCACGCCCAACTCCGCCAGGAACAGCTCGTTCTTGCGAGCGGCGAGCCCGGCGACCGTCCATGCCTCGGCGGAATCATCGGGTCTCCCGGGCTCCAGGGTGATCCCCCGGGCGCGCAGATAGGCGGAAACACCGTCTTCGCGGCTTCGACCGTCGACGTAGCGGCGGTAGTCGGCGACAGCGTCAAAGGCCTGCTCGGGATCCTCCACATGTGCCCGCGGGTCATGGAGCACCTGATCGAACAACTGCTTCCAGGCGGCGGCATGGATCGCGGCGGTGTCAGTGACCACCCCGTCCATGTCGAACAGGACCGCGTCATAGACGGCGTCAACGTCGCGAGCAGCTGTGATGCTAGGCCTTCTGTTCATCTGGGCAGGGTCTACCGGACACCGCTGAGGGCAGGCCCCGGTTCGGAACTGCTCGCCTCCGCCGGGGCTGCCTGGGCGGGCAGCCGGAGTCGCGTGAGCAACAGAGCGTTGACGCCGTCGCCGACCATCGCCACCTTCTTCCCGGCCTGCTGCAACTCGGCGATCCTGGCGTTCTTGTCCTCGGGCAGCACCTCGGCGATCACCGCGTCGATGCCCAGCAGGGAGGCGACGCGTTCGGCGGCGGGCTTGTTGTCGCCGGCGAGCATGATCGCCGCGCGTCCGCTTTCCGCGAGGAACTTCTGGGCGGTCTCGACCGGGGTGACATCTGCCCTCCTGCGCCATCAGGCGTGTGTTGTCCAGGACCACCTCCCGGCCGTCGACGGGGCGATCGCGCCCTTCCCGGCGATGTTGCGGAACGCGGACGCGGTGCGCCGTGGGATCTTCCGGGTGTCAGCATAGGCGACGATCGCCTTCGCGAGGGGGTGCTCGGGCAGCACCCGGCTGACGAGGATAAGACGGCCCGCGGGCGCGAGCCTGGCGTTACGGTGAACCACGAGAAGGCCTTCCTTCGAGTGACGGAGAACACCACCCAGAATGAAGGCCTTTTCCCTACCACCGTGTCACCAACGTGCTGACCGGGTTATACCTAGCGGCCGGTAGGCGACGTACTCGACGCGCGCTGCCGGTGCTCGGAGATCGGTGTCGGGCGCGGCCCTTCGGCGGCCCGCCATGTCGTGGCCGAGGCGGCGACTCCGCCGGTGAACGCGGTGACCGTGGCGCGGAACGCGGTGGACTCCACACCCGTGCTCGCGTCGAAGGCCGAGGCATCCGCCGCATAGCCGTTCAGCGCGTGCGGTGCGACGAGATCACCGCCGCTGCCGTAGGAGCTGCTGGTGACCGTGACGGTGTCGCCGTTCTGCGCGACCTTCTTGCTGAGTCCGGCGACAGGGTCGCCGCCGTGGAAGAAGCGCAGCGACGTCGTGCCGTTCGGCGGCAGCCAGTCGAGCTGTGGGTCGCCCACGGTCAGGGCGAACGGCACCTGATACCTGCCCTCGTCGATGAGGCGATGGATGATGAGCGCGCCCTGCGAGTAGCCGACGAGGCCGACCTTGTCTCCCGGTTTGACGCCGGCGGCGGTCATCGCCTTCCGAAGGCCCTGGAGTGATTTCGCGTCGAGGCCCGCGTAGAGGGCGAGGTTCGCCGCCATGTCCTCCGGTTCGCTGCCGAATCCGGGGTCGGCCGTGCCGGCGACGTAGATGACCCAGTGCTTCTCGCCGTCGACGTCGTACTCCTCGATGCGAAACTGCGGCGCACCCCTGCCGCCCGGCGGAATCCGCCCCTGCAGATCGCCGGCCCCGGTGGGCGCGGCGATCCAGCCCTGCTCGATGAGCGCGACCTCGATGTCCACGGCCTGCTCGATGAGCGCGGTGATGCCGCCGACCACCTCGGCGAGAACGAGCACGCGCGGGTCCGCGAGCAGTGTCCTCTCGATGATCCCGGTGACGATGAAACGGCCGGGGTCGTGACCCAGGTCGTCGAACTCCTGGGCGATGTCGTACTCGACGTCGCCGTAGTGGAGGGCGGCCTCGGACGCCCTCGCGCGAAGATCCCGCACCGCGTCGGCGAGCTGATAGGCGGCGAACTGCGCGACGCGAAGTCGATGCGCGCTCGCGCTCCCCGCGATCTCGGCGTCGGCGGCGAGATGCCCCAGCCGTTCGGCGAGCGCCTCCGTCTCGGCGCGCAATGTGTCGAGCCCGACCAGCGTGTCGTGGAACTCGAGCGAGTCGAATCCGAGGCCACCGTGCCCGATGCTGATGTCCGTCACCGCTCGGCCGCCGCTTCGGATTCCGCGTAGCCGATGGCCTCGACGATGCGCTGGATGTCGCCCCGGAAGGCCTCGACGCGCTGGCGGAACAGCTCGGCGGCGAATCCCCGCCAGGCTCCCGCCTCCGGCAGCCGGTAGCTCAGATACGAGGCGGCGTCGGCCGCCTCGGCGATCTCGTGCAGCAGCATGAGGCGCGCGTACTCGTCGACATCCATCGCTCGACGGTGGCGGGCGCCTCGCGCCCGCCCGCGGCGGCCCGGCTGTCGCGCGGCGCTGCGCGTTGCACCCATACCTGTGGAGGACAAGCGGGTCTGGGAGAATGGCGGCATGACGTCCGACGCGCTGCCGCCCCTGCCGCCGCAACCGCTCAGCCCGCTGGACGGTCGCTATCGCGCCGTGGTGGGTGCGCTCGGCGACCACCTCTCCGAGGCGGGCCTCAACCGCGCCCGCGTCCACGTCGAGATCGAGTGGCTCCTCTTCCTCACCGACCGCGCAATGTTCGGCTCTGCGCCGCTCGAGGCTTCCCAGATCCAGGCGCTGCACGCCTTCGCCGCAGGCTTCGACCAGCTCGAGATCGATGCCCTCGCCCAGATCGAGGCAGCCACCCGCCACGACGTCAAAGCCGTCGAGTACCTCGTCCGCGGCGAGCTCCACCGCCTCGATCTCGATGCCATCGCCGAGCTCACCCACTTCGCCGCGACCAGCGAGGACATCAACAATCTCTCCTACGCGCTCACCGTCTCGGCCGCCGTGAAGCAGGTGTGGCTGCCGAAGCTGCGCCTCGTCATCGAGAAGCTCGCGGCGCTCGCCGCCCTGCACCGCGACGCCGCGATGCTCGCGCGCACCCACGGCCAGCCGGCGACCCCCACGACGATGGGGAAGGAGCTCGCGGTGTTCGTGCATCGCCTGCAGCGCGTCGTGGCCCAGATCGAACACACCGAGTACCTCGGCAAGTTCAGTGGCGCGACCGGCACCTTCGCGGCGCATCTCGCGGCCGACCCCACTGCCGACTGGCCCGCGCTGTCCCGCGAATTCGTCGAGGGACTCGGCCTCACCTGGAACCCGCTGACGACCCAGATCGAGTCGCACGACTGGCAGGCTGAGTTGTACTCCCGCATCAGCCACGCGAATCGCATCCTCCACAACCTCGCCACCGACGTCTGGACGTACATCTCGCTCGGCTACTTCCGCCAGATCCCCCGCGCCGGCGAAGTCGGCTCGTCGACGATGCCGCACAAGATCAATCCCATCCGCTTCGAGAACGCCGAGGCCAACCTTGAGATCTCCAGCGCGCTGCTCGAAACCCTCGCGGCGACCCTGGTGACCTCGCGCCTGCAGCGCGACCTCACGGATTCCACGACGCAGCGCAACATCGGAGTCGGCCTCGGCCACTCGCTGCTGGCTCTCGACAACCTCGAACGCGGGCTCGGCGACATCGCTCTCGACCCCGCCGCGCTGGAGCGCGATCTCGACGCGAACTGGGAGGTGCTCGCCGAGGCCGTTCAGACCGTCATCCGCGCGGAGGTCGTCGCCGGGCGCTCGCACATCGCCAATCCGTACGACGCACTCAAGGAGCTCACCCGCGGCCACCGCATCGGAAGCGACGAACTCGCCGCGTTCATCGCAGACCTCGACATCGGCGATGCTGCGAAGCAGCGCCTGCTCGCGCTGACTCCGGCCGGCTACACCGGCCTCGCGAGCGCGCTCGTCGACTACTTGGGCTGATCCGGGTCGTCGCCTGCGTCCGGCCTGTCCGCCGGATGGCCAGCCGATGCGTCGAGCTGGTGCTGCTCATCGGCATTCGGCTTCACGGCGAGGGCGAACATCGCAAGTCCCACGAGCCCCACGATGAAGGCGATTCCGAAGCCGATCCCCGCAAGCGGCCAGTCGCGCGTCGCGATGACGACGACGACGCCGACGAACACACCGAGGATTCCGGCGAACGCGAGCAGCTGCACCGGGCGCAGCACCTCGGCGATCGTCGGCATGGGCTTTTCCGGGCGGTCGGTCTCGTCATTGCTCATGCCGGCCTGCCGTTCTCGTCGGAATGTTCGACAGCGCGCTGAGCGAATCGCAGCGACAACGCACCGATCACGACGAAGACCCCGACGACAACCGCGTAGGCGCCGAACAGACCGACCGCGAGGCGCGTATCCGCCGGAATGAACACGAAGACGAGCGCGAGCACGGCGGTGATGGCACCGGCGAGCACACAGTCGCGGGCCGCGGCGGACCTGGTGCGGCGTCCGCGGAGCCCGAGATAGAGCTCCGTGACCCCGGTGATCGTCGCCCAGACGCTCACGAGGTAGAGCAGGAGGGCAAGCCCGTCGGTGTGCACGGCGATCGCGATGACGCCGGCGACTAGCCCTACGGCCGCGTCGACGAGGAAGATCACGCGCGCGACACCCGCCGCCGCGAAGGCGATGAGGACGAGGGTCGCCGCGGTGAGGACGCCGAAGACGCCGAACATGATGAGGCCGTACTGCGCGGTGTGGTCCTGGTCGAACGCGATGAGGCAGCCGAAGACGCCGGCGACGAGGCCGCGGACCAGCGCGAAGAGCCAGTACCGAGCACGCACGCACAGCCTCGTTTCACAAATCCGGGGAACCTGTCCAGCCTAGTCGGAGGTTCGCTGTGGCCGGACTGTGCGCTAGGCGCTCGGCGGCATATCGGTGAAGCGCGAGAACGCGCCGTTGAACGCGACGGCCACCTCGTCAGTGCGGCCGTTGCGGTGCTTGGCGACGATGAGATCGGCTTCGCCTGCGCGCGGACTGTCGCGCTCATAGGCGTCGTCGCGGTGGAGCAGGATGACGATGTCGGCATCCTGCTCGATCGAGCCCGACTCGCGCAGATCACTGAGCGCCGGCCGCTTGTCGGAACGTTGCTCGGGGCCGCGGTTGAGCTGCGACAGCGCGACGACGGGCACCTGCAGTTCTTTGGCGAGGAGCTTGAGCGCGCGGGAGAACTCGCTGACCTCTTGCTGGCGGCTTTCGACCTTCTTCCCGCTCGTCATGAGTTGCAAATAGTCGATGACGACCATCTTGAGGCCGATCTTCTGCTTGAGCCGACGGCACTTCGCTCGGATCTCGACCAGCGTCAAATTGGGCGAGTCGTCGATATAGAGCGGGGCGTCGGCGACGCGACCGCGCGTGGAGGCCAGCTTCGTCCAGTCCTGCTGTTCCAGGCGCCCCTTGCGCAGCACGTGCATGGGTATGTTGCCTTCGGCGGACAGCAGACGCATCGCGATCTCGCTGCGACCCATCTCAAGGCTGAAGAAGATCGTCGGCATCTGGTGCTTGATGGCGGCGCTGCGCGCGAAGTCCATCGCGAGCGTCGACTTGCCGAGACCGGGGCGTGCCGCGATGATGACGAGCTGCCCGGCGTGAAGGCCGTTGGTGAGCTCGTCGAGCCCGCGGAAGCCGGTCGGAACGCCGGTGAGCGTGCCGTCGTGGCGCGAGGCTGCGTCGATCTCCTGCGAGGCTGCCTCGATAGCGTCGACGAGTGAGATGTAGTCGTCGGAGTCCCTGGTGCGCATCACGCCGAAGATCTCGCGCTCGGCGAAGTTGACGAGGTCGGTCACCTCGCCGTCGGCGGCGTAGCCGTGCTGGGCGATGCGCGTGGCCGCCTCTACGACCCGACGGCGCACCGCGTGCTCGTTGACGATCTCGGCGTAGTAGCCCGCGTTCGCCGCCGTCGGAACGAAGGAGGCGAGGGTGTGGAGATATTCAGGCCCGCCGATGCGCTGCAGTTCGCCGAGCTTCTGCAGCTCGTCGCTGACGGCGATGACATCGGTCGGCTCGCCCCTCGAGTAGAGGCCGAGGATCGCCTCGTAGACGGTCTCGTGCTTCGGCAGGTAGAAGTCCTCGCCGCGGACGATCTCGAAGACATCGGCCACTGCGTCCTTGCTGAGCAGCATGCCGCCGAGGGTGCTCTTCTCGGCGTCGACATCGTTGGGGGGCGTCCGGCTGCCGCCGTAGCCTTCGCCCTGACGGCCCTCTCGGCGGTCGTCGAGATGCGCAAGCGTCACGGCAGTTCCTTTCTCGCCCTTTCGGGCAGCACGGCGAAACCCTGTCTCGACTACCGTCGCACGGGCCTCCGACATCGATGCGGGAGGCGCTCGGACCGGGTTTCCAGCTGGCGTCCTGCCGAGGGCTCCCGCCAACACTAGGGAGGCCCGGTTGACCGGTCAAGACGACCATTTCGGACCTGTTTCCGAGCTGTGGATAACCATGGGGAATCGGTGAGCGAAACGCCGCGCCCCGTGTGGGGAAGATGTGGGCATCCCTGTGAATTACAGATTGCTTAGAAAGCAGTTACCGGCTTTGGTCTGGGATTTCCCGATTCTCGGCCGGTCTGCTGAAACTTGCTTCGACCTGTGGTTGAGGCTTAGTGGCCCGAACCCGACCTGTGTACAAACTTGGGGGCAACATCCCCGGTCATGCCCGTAACGCACTGTGGCGGCAGGGTCAATACCCGCCGCCACAATTGGTGCCCTTCCGCACGAAATTTACTTCGCCGCAACGACCTTCAGCGCGATCGTCGCGACGATGTCGTCGCGCAGCTTGACGGTCGCCTCGTGAGCCCCGACCGACTTGATCGGGGTGCCGAGTTCGACCTTGCGCTTGTCGATGCTGCCGAAGCCCGCCGCAGCGACGGCCTCGGCGACATCCGCCGGCTTCACCGAACCGAACAGACGACCCTCGGAACCCGCCTTGACCGCGAGGGTCACGACGGCAGCCTCGAGCTTCTGCTTGAGGCCTTGGGCCTCTTCGACGGAGGCGAGCTCGCGAGCGATCCGCGCAGCCTTGATGGCCGCGACTTGCTTCTCGCCGCCACGAGACCAGACCACGGCGAAGCCCTGCGGCACGAGGTAGTTGCGGGCGTAGCCGTTCTTGACCTCCACGACGTCTCCGGCCGAGCCGAGGCCCGACACTTCGTGGGTGAGGATGACTTTGGACACGGTGACCTCCTAGCGGCCCGAGCCCGCGTACGGCAGCAGAGCCATCTCGCGCGCGTTCTTGACGGCGCGGGCGATGAGGCGCTGCTCCTGCACGGAGACACCGGTGATGCGACGGGCGCGGATCTTGCCGCGCTCCGAGATGAACTTGCGCAGGGTGGCGACGTCCTTGTAGTCGATCACGCCGACGGTGATGGACTTCGCCGGGGCGGCGTTCTTGCCGTCCTTGCCCTTGCGGATCGGCTTGCGGCGGTCGCCGCTCGACTTTCCAGCCATGGTTTATTCCTTTGACAGTTGAATTCGGTTCAGAAGGGCGTGTCGTCGCCGTAGGCGCCGGGGGTGCCCCACGGGTTGGACGCGGTCGGCTCGGTCGGCGCGGCCGCGGCCCAGGGCTCGTCAGCACCGCCGAAAGAGGAGCCGCGGGGGCCGCCCGACGACTGCGCACGGGTGACGGCGGCGGTGGCATAGCGCAGCGACGGCCCGATCTCGTCGATCTCAAGCTCGATCGAGGTGCGGCGCTCGCCTTCCTTGGTCTCATAGGTGCGCTGCTTGAGGCGCCCGGTAGCGATGACCCGGGAACCCTTGGTCAGCGATCCTGCGACATGCTCGGCGAATTCCCGCCAAACGCTCGCTCGCAGGAACAGCGCCTCGCCGTCCTTCCAATCGTTCGCCGCACGATCGAAGCTGCGCGGGGTGGAGGCGATGGTGAAGTTGGCGACAGCCAGCCCGTTCTGCGTGTAGCGCAGCTCGGGATCGGCGGTCAGGTTGCCGACCACGGTGATGATGGTCTCGCCGGCCATGGCCTTAGACGCTTGCCTTTTCGGCTGCAGGCTTGCGCGCGGCCTTGGCCTCGGCAAGCTTCGCGGCGTGAGCGACCTGGGCGATGGCCTCCTCGGCACGGAGGACCTTGGTGCGCAGCACGGCCTCCGACAGCTTCAACTGGCGGTCGAGCTCAGCGGTCGCGGCGGCGTTGGCGGTGAAGTCGACGACGGCGTAGATGCCCTCGACCTTCTTCTGGATCTCATAAGCCATGCGACGGCGCCCCCAGATGTCGACCTTGTCGATCGAGCCGCCATCGTTGCGGATGACGTTGAGGAACTTGTCAAGGCTCGGAGCAACGGTGCGCTCGTCGATCTCGGGATCGAGGATGACCATCAACTCGTACTGATGCATGACTAACCCACCTCCTCTGGACTAGAACGGCTACGGAATTTCCGCAGCAGGAGGGTATGTGCATAGTGCTGACGCCCCTGAGGGGGCGTGAGCAACCTGTTAACGGTACCCGATGCCTCGATTTCGCGCCAATCTTGGCACTCTTGGGAGGTGCGCATCGCTCTCGTCTCCACTCACACCTCGCCGCACCTGGCCCCGGGGTCGGGCGACGCCGGCGGTCTCAACGTCGTCGTGGCCGAGACCGCGACGCGGTTGCGGGCGCTCGGCCACTCCGTCGAGATCGTGACGGCCGAGTCGGCGCTCACGCGACTGGGCCCCGTCGACGTGATCCACGCACACTATTGGACGTCGGCAGTCGCGGCGCTGCCGGTCGCGCGACAGGTCGAGGCGGCATTCGTCGTGAGCCTCCACACCGTCGCCGCAGTGAAGAACGCCCTCCTTCCCGCGGGGGAACGGCCTGAGGGCGCCGAGCGGCTCGCAGCCGAGCAGGCACTCGTCGCCGCAGCCGACGCCGTCATCGCCTCGGGGCCGTTCGAGGCCCGCGCGCTCGTCGAGGCATATGGGGCGGATGCCGCGAAGGTCCACGTCGTCGCACCGGGGGTAGATCACGCGGTGTTCTTCCCCGCCCCCGCCCGCCGATCGACCGCTGACAGAGCCGACGGTGGGGACCAGCGGGCCCAGTTGGCGGTCATCGGCCGCATCCAGCCCCTCAAAGGCCAGGACCTCGCCATTCGCGCGCTGTCCGAGCTGCCGGCGGGGGTCAACCTCACCGTCGCGGGCGCGGCGTCGGGGCGATCCGGCGCGGCCTATCTCGCGTCCCTGCGCGACCTCGTGGCGGCGCGGGGCCTGGGCGGCCGGATCGATTTCGCCGGCGCACTGGCGCGCGACAAGGTCGCCGCGCTGCTGCGGTCGAGCGCCCTCTGCCTCCTTCCGAGCACCTCGGAGACCTTCGGCCTCGTCGCGCTCGAAGCTGCGGCGTGCGGGGTGCCTGTCGTGGCCTCGCGCACGTCGGGCCTCGCGGACTCCGTCGTCGACGGCGTCACCGGAATCCTCGTGCCCGGCCGCGACGAGCGCGTCTGGGCGGCCGCCATCGGCGCCCTTCTCGACGACGACGCCGGGCGCACACGCCTGGCGGAGCACGCCGCGGTGCACGCGGAATCCTTCGACTGGAAACTCACGGCCGCCCGTCTCGAATCGATCTATAGGTTGGTGGTATGACAACGGTCCCTGCACTCACGATGAACGACGGGCTCACCATCCCCCAGCTCGGCTTCGGGGTGTTCCGGGTCGACCCGGAGCAGACCGAGAGCGTTGTCGCCGACGCGCTCGAGGTCGGCTATCGCCACATCGACACCGCGGCCCTCTATTACAACGAGGGCGGTGTCGGAGCGGCGCTCAAGGCCTCCGGGATCCCGCGCGACGAGCTCTTCATCACGACGAAGCTGGGCAACGACCGCCATGAGGACGTAGCCGCCGCGCTGCAGGAGAGCCTCGACGCACTTGGTCTCGACTACGTCGATCTCTACCTCATCCACTGGCCGGTCCCCAAGCAGGACAAGTACCTCACCGCATGGGAATCTCTCATCGCGGCTCGCGAAGAGGGCCTCATCCGCTCCGCGGGTGTCTCGAACTTCCTCCCGGAGCACCTCGACCGTCTTGCGGAGTTCACCGACCTCGTGCCGGCGGTGAACCAGATCGAGCTGCACGTCGAGTTCCAGCAGAGGGAGCTGCGCGCCTACCACGCGGCGCACGGCATCCTCACCGAGGCATGGGGCCCGCTCGGCCATGGCCTCGGCCTCTCGAGCGATCCCCGCATCGCGGCGATCGCCCAGGCGCACGGGGTGACGGTCGCGCAGGCGATCGTGCGCTGGCACCTCCAGCTCGGCAACATCGTCATCCCCAAGTCGAATCACCGCGAGCGGATGGCCGAGAACTTCGACGTCTTCGGCTTCGAGCTCAGCGCCGCCGAGCTGGCGTCGATCGCTGAGATCGACAAGGGTGCTGCCGGCCGCACCGGCCGCGACCCGCGAGAGGTGTGACCGACCCCCTCGCCGGGTTCCACCGCGTGCTCTTCGTGCACGCGCACCCGGACGACGAATCGCTGGCGACGGGCGGCACCATCGCGGCGCTGCGTGCGCGAGGCGCCGACGTGCTCGTCGTGACCTGCAGCCGCGGCGAGGCTGGCGAGGTCGTGGCCGGTCCCCTCAAGGCGTACCAGGGCACCCCGCTGCTCGCCGGATTACGCGAGGCAGAGCTCGCGCGGGCGCTCGCGGCGCTCGGCGCGGGGATGCCGCGGTTTCTCGGGGAGTCCGCGGGCCTGGCATTCTCCGATTCCGGGATGCGCTGGGGGGCCGACGGGCGAGCGACTGCGGCGGATGACGCCCCGGCGAACGCCCTCGCGCTCGCCCCGCCCGCGCTTCTCGTGGGGCTGCTCGGACGCGAGTTCGCCGAATTTCAGCCCGACCTCGTGGTGGGCTACGACCTGGCGGGCGGGTACGGACACCCGGACCATGTGCGCGCCACCCTCATCGCACGCGGCGCGGCCGCGGCACGCGGCATCCGGTTCGCCGAGATCGTCGAGGCGGATGCTCCCGGGGCCGTCGCGGTGCCGATCGATCTCGCCGCCAAGCGCCGTGCGCTGGCCGCCCACGAATCGCAGCTGACGCTCGACGAGACCGGGTACACGCTCTCCGGCGGGCAGCACCGCACGATCTCGGCGACCGAGCATCTGAGATTTGTAGGGTGAGAGCGTGCAGTTGAACGTCGCCATCGCCGGGGTCGGCAACTGCGCGAACGCGCTCGTCCAGGGCGTGACGGCCTACGCGAACGCACCGGACGACGAGGTCGTGCCGGGCCTTATGCACGTGCGGCTCGGCGGCTACCACGTCGGCGACATCCGCTTCGTCGCCGCGTTCGACGTCGATGCGGCAAAGGTCGGCCTCGACCTCGCCGACGCGATCTGGGCGAGCGAGAACGACACGTTCCGCTTCGCGGAGGTGCCGCCCGCCGGTGTCGCGGTGCTGCGGGGCCCGACGCTCGACGGACTCGGCGCGTACTATCGCGAGGCGATCGAGGAATCCGCCGCCGCCCCCGTCGATGTGGCCCGCGCTCTGCGCGAATCCGGCGCCGACGTGCTCGTGTGCTACCTGCCGGTGGGCAGCGAGCAGGCGGCGAAATGTTACGCCCAGGCGGCTCTCGACGCCGGGGTCGCGTTCGTCAACGCCATCCCCGTCTTCATCGCCAGCGACCCCGAGTGGGCGGCGAAGTTCGCGGCTGCTGGCGTCCCGATCGTCGGAGACGACGTGAAAAGCCAGTTCGGCGCGACCATCACGCACCGGGTCCTCGCCCACTTGCTCGAGAGCCGCGGTGTCGCCCTCGATCGCACCTACCAGCTCAACGTCGGCGGCAACATGGACTTCAAGAACATGCTGGAGCGCTCCCGGCTGGAGTCGAAGAGGATCTCGAAGACGCGCGCGGTGACGAGCAACATCGCCGCCTCGCTGCCCGAGCGCGACGTGCACATCGGCCCGAGCGACCACGTGGCGTGGCTCGAGGACCGCAAGTTCGCCTTCGTCCGGCTCGAGGGGCGCGGCTTCGGCGGAGCACCGCTGAGCCTGGAATACAAGCTCGAGGTGTGGGATTCCCCGAACTCCGCCGGCGTCGTCATCGACGCCGTGCGCGCGGCCAAGCTCGCCCTCGACCGGGGTCTCGGCGGGCCGCTCGTCGCCGCCAGCGCCTACTTCATGAAATCGCCGCCCGAGCAGCACCCGGACGACGAGGCGCGGGCGATGCTCGAGGCGTTCATAGCGGGTTAGCCCACCACTCGCGAAGCCGCCTCGCAGCCTCCTGCTCCCCGAGCGGCCCCGCGTCGAGCCGCAGTTCCATGAGGAACCTCATCGCCTTGCCGACCTCGGGGCCCGGTGCGAGACCGAGCAGCGCCATGACCTGCACGCCGTCAAGATCGGGGCGGATCGCGTCGAGCTCCTCCTGCTCTTTGAGTTCCGCGATACGCGTCTCGAGGTCGTCGTAGGCGAAGCCGAGCAGGTCCGCCTTGCGCTTGTTGCGCGTCGTCACGTCGGAGCGGGTGAGGATGTGCAGGCGCTCCAGCTCGTCGCCGGCGTCGCGCACATAGCGGCGCACGGCCGCGTCGGTCCACTCCGTGTCGGCGTAGCCGAAGAAGCGCAGGTGCAGCTCGATGAGCGATCCCACCGACTCGATGGTGTCATTGTCGAAGCGCAGCGCCTTGAGTCTGCGCCGCGCGAGCCGGGCGCCGACGAGGTCGTGGTTGTAGAAGCTCACCGCACCGCCGGGCTCAAGGCTCCGCGTGGCCGGCTTGCCGATGTCGTGGAGGAGCGCCGCGAGGCGCAGCACGACGTCGGGCGCGCTGCCCGGATGGCGCGAATGCTCATATCCGATCGCCTGGTCGAGCACGGTGAGGGAATGCTCATAGACGTCCTTGTGGCGGTGCTCGGCGTCGATTTCGAGCTTGAGGGCAGGAAGCTCTGGCAGGAATTCCTCGGCGAGACCGGTGCTGACGAGGACCTCCAGCCCGGGCCGCGGGGCAGCTGCGGAGAGCAGCTTGACGAACTCGTCGCGGATGCGCTCGGCGCTCACGATGCCGAGCGTCTCGCGCTGCGCTGCGATCGCGCGCCGCGCTTCGCCATCGACGGCGAAGCCGAGTTGCGCGGCGAAGCGCGCCGCGCGCATCATCCGCAGCGGATCGTCGCCGAATGAGATAGCTGCGGCGATCGGGGTGCGCAGCACGCCGGCGATGAGATCGTCGACCCCGCCTGCGGGGTCGACGAGCACGATCTGGGGGACCCGGAGCGCCAGGGCGTTGATCGTGAAGTCGCGCCGCAGCAGGTCGCCGTCGAGGCTGTCGCCGAACTCCACTGACGGCTTGCGCGTCTCGCCGTCGTAGCTGTCCGCGCGGTAGGTCGTGATCTCCACCGTCGCGTCTCCGAAACGGCAGCCGATCGTGCCGAAGTCGCGCCCGATGTCCCAGTGCGCGTCGCTCACCGGCGCGACAAGGCGCAGGATGTCGTCGGGCCGGGCGTCCGTCGTGAAGTCGAGGTCGTGCACCGGTCGGTCGAGCAGCGCATCACGCACCGGGCCGCCGACGAGCGAGAGCTCGTGGCCGGCGTTCGCGAAGGCCGTCGCAAGCCTCGCGACCACGGGGGATTCCGCGATGGCGCGCAGCCGCGCAAGCGATTCGGCGACGCTCTGCATAGGCCTCGATTCTAGGTGCGGCGCCGGGTGCGGCCGGGGGCGCCGCCCGGGGTCGGCCAGGGTGCCGCCGCTAGAGTGACCGCATGCCCGGCAAGGTCGCAATGTCGCTCGCCGCGGCACTCGTGAGCGCAGCCGCGCTGTTCGCCGTCGCCCCCGCGCATGCGGCTGCGAGCCCGGTCTCGCCGACACCGCAGCCGACCTATTCCGGTCCCAGGATCGGGGTCGCCGCGGTGCTGCCGATCGTCGCCGCGGGACAGGCAGCGGGGCTCATCCCGTCCGGCGTCCTTGCTGCGCTGACCGCGCCAGGCGGCGATCTCACAGCGCGGTTGACGGTCGCGCAGCGCAATCCCGCCGTCACCCTCGCGATAGACCCGATGGTGCTCGCCTCGATCCGCGTGCTCGGGGACGCGGCTCCGGCGACCGCGGCGCAGTGGCTGAGCGCGCTTGGCGCATTGAGCAACCCCTCGTTCGCACTGCAGTACGGCGATGCCGACCCGTCGGCCGAGGCGCAGGCCGGGCTGGGCAGGCTGCTGAACCCGATCGGCTTCGATTACGCTGCCGCGGCGCCGAGCGTGAAGCCGATCACGTCGGCCGCGGCAACGGCGTGGCCCCATTCGCTCGGCGGCATCGTGTGGCCGGCGCCGGGTACCGTGGCGACGCGGGACTTCGCAGTATTCGCCCGCAGCGCCGCCGCCACCGTGCTGCTCGACAGTGCGAACTCCACCGCGGACGCGCTCGCCGTGACGCCGAACGCCGCGATCACCTCGCCCGCCGGAACGGCGCTCGTGATCGACTCCGGACTCTCCGCCGCGATCGCGGCCGCCGACAGCATCGCGCTCGGCGCGGAGCTTCACTCCGAGGCCGAGCGTGCGCGCAACGGCACGGTCGTCGTCGTCGCACTCTCGCGCCGGGTCCTGTCTGATCCGGACGCGCTCGCGGCTGCCGTCACGCTCGCTCAGCGCTCGCCCTATTCGTTCGCGTCGTCGCTTCCGGCCGCACTCGCCACCGCCCACACCGACGGTCTGTCCTTCAGGGCCGGCCAGGAGGATGCCGCGCGCATCGCGCCGATCCGTGCGTTGCTCCGCGCCGAGGGCGCCATCGCGAACGGGCCGGTCTCCGATCTGACCTCCTTCGCGAGTGTTCTCGCGGATCCGAAGCTCCTCACCGCGCCGGCGCGCAACGCCGACCTCGCCCTGCTCGGCACCGAGTGGCTGGACCAGACGGACGCGTGGCAAGCCGCAGTCGCCGCACGCGCCCAGGCCATCACCACCACCCTCGACGCGGTGAAGATCGCCAAGCCGTCGCCGATCACCCAACTCAGTGCCCAAGCCCAGATC
This sequence comes from Gryllotalpicola sp., assembly GCF_027352875.1. Classification (NCBI taxonomy): domain Bacteria; kingdom Bacillati; phylum Actinomycetota; class Actinomycetes; order Micrococcales; family Microbacteriaceae; genus Gryllotalpicola; species Gryllotalpicola sp. Next base: position 7,419 of record NZ_DAIEII010000064.1, on the reverse strand, counting down.
CCTTTCGCAGTGACAAACGGGCTCGACTATCCGATCGACGTCGTGCTGCGCGTCTCGCCGGACTCGCCGCGCATCGAGATCGATCCGAGCGCCGACCAGACCATCGACGCGACCACCAGCGCTAATGTTCTCATTCCTGTGAAATCTCAGCTGAGCAACGGCACCGTCCACCTCACCATGCAGCTCTTCAGCAAGTCAGGAGTGCCCATAGGCGCGCCCGTGGTCGCGGCCCTGAATGTGCATGCCGACTGGGAGGGCATCGGCGCCGCCATCACCGGCGCGGCCATCGCGGGCTTCTTCATCTTCGGAGTGGTGCGGGCTATTCTGCGCCGCAGACGCGAACGGAGAGCGGATGGCTAGCATCGGCCGCTCCGCGACTCTGCTCGCCTCGGGTACCGTCGTCTCGCGCATCCTCGGGTTCGCGAAGTCATGGCTGCTCGTCCAGGCGATCGGCACGATCGGCTTCGGGGCCGACGCCTACGCGACCTCGACGGTGGTGCCGAACAGTATCTATGCGCTCGTCTCGGCTGGGCTGCTCAACGCCGTGCTCGTCCCACAGATCGTGCGCGCGGCAGTGGCTGACGCCGACGGCGGCCGCGCCTACATCAACAAGCTCGTCACCCTCGGCATCACGGCCTTCCTCGCGCTCGCGCTCATCGCCACCCTGCTCACGCCGCCGCTCATGGAGGCATTCGGCCTGCGCGGCGAGCAGCTCACCCTCGGCATCGCCTTCGCCTACTGGTCGATGCCGCAGATCTTCTTCCTCGGCCTCTACACGCTGCTCGGCGAGGTGCTCAACGCGCGCAAGTCGTTCGGCCCGTTCACCTGGGCGCCTGTCCTCAACAACATCGTCGGCATCGCGATGCTCGGCTGGTTCATCGCGGAGTTCGGCGCTCATCCCGGCGGCCAGTTCACCCTCGCCGGCTGGCCGACGGGGAAGATCGTCCTCCTCGCCGGCGGCGCGACTCTCGGCATCGCCGCGCAGGCGATCGTGCTGTTCTTCTTCTGGCGGCGGGTCGGCCTGCGCTTCCGTCTCGACTTCGGCTGGCGCGGGGTGCACCTGGGCGCCGCCGGCCGGGCCGCGCTATGGACCTTCGCGATGATCGTGTGCACCCAGCTCGTCGGCGTGGTACAGACGAACGTCGCGAACAGCGCCTCCGGCGCGTCCGCCTCGACGCAGACGCTTGCGACAGCCTGGCTCATCTTCATGCTCCCGCACTCCGTCATCACCGTCTCCGTCGCGACGGCCTACTACACCCGGATGGCCGAGCACGCCCATGCGGGCCGCATCGCCGAGTTCCGCTCCGACTATGCGAGCGCCGCACGGGCCATCTCGCTGCTGCTCGGCTTCGCGTCGGCCGCCATCATCGTCTGCGCCTACCCGATCGCGCGCGTCTTCACTCCGGACTACCAGTCCTTCGGCAACGTCATCATCGCCTACCTCGTCGGCCTGGTCGGCTTCTCGCTGCTCTTCGTCACCCAGCGCGCCTTCTACGCGCTCGGCGACACCCGCACGCCGTTCCGCTTCACGGTCGTCTTTTCCGTCATCCAGCTCGCCGGATTCCTCCTCAGCCTGCTCCTGCCCGCGCAGTACCGCGCGGTCGGCATCGCGGTCACGGTCTCGGTCGGCCAACTCGTCGGAATGATGCTCGCCGGATTCCTGCTGCGCCGCCGCATCGGCTTCATCGGCGCACGCTCGATCCTCGCCGCCGTCTGGCGTGCCGTGGCCGCCGCCATCATCGCCATGGCCGTCGGCATACTGGTCCTCATCCCGCTCGGCGGCGCGCCGTTCCACGCCGGCTTCGCGCTCTCGGGTGCGGCGACGGCTCTGGTCGGCGTTCTGCCGGTGGTGGCGGTCGTCGCGGTGGTCTATACGCTCGCGCTCTGGCTGCTCGGCACCCCGGATCTGCGTTCGCTCATCGTGGGCATCCGCCATCGGACCGCCGGCGCGCGACGCGCTCGAGGTTGACCTCCCGGGCCGGAATAGCTCCCGCCTAAGATGTGTTCTAGCTCTCAGTGCCGCGTTTCCGCGGCCCGATGCCTCAGGAGTTCACGGTGCGTCAGATCGTCATTATCGGATCGGGTCCGGCCGGGTACACCGCCGCGATCTACGCCGCGCGCGCCGAACTCGAACCTCTCGTGATCGCCTCGTCCGTCGAGGCCGGCGGCGAACTCATGAACACCACCGAGGTCGAGAACTTCCCGGGTTTCCCCGAGGGCGTCATGGGCCCCGAGCTCATGCTCAAGCTGCAGCAGCAGGCCGAGAAGTTCGGCACGGAGGTCGTCCTCGACGATGTCACGTCCGTCGATCTCACCGGCGACGTCAAGACCGTCACCCTCGGCTCCGGCGAGGTCGTCGAGGCCACAACCGTCATCATCGCCACCGGCTCGGCATACCGCCGCCTGGGCCTCGCCGACGAAGACCGCCTCAGCGGCCACGGCGTCTCATGGTGCGCCACCTGCGACGGCTTCTTCTTCCGCCAGAAGAACATCGCGGTCGTCGGCGGCGGCGACTCGGCGATGGAAGAGGCGACGTTCCTCACCCGATTCGCGAACAAGGTCACCGTCATCCACCGCGGCGACGCCTTGCGCGCCTCCAAGATCATGCAGGATCGCGCCTTCAGCAACGACAAGATCGACTTCGTCTGGAACAGCGCCGTCGACGGCATCGATGGGGATTCCTCGGTCACCGGCGTCACCCTACGAAGCACGGTGGACGGCTCGCGGTCCCACCTCGATGTCGACGGCCTCTTCGTCGCCATCGGCAACGAGCCGCGCGTGCACCTCTTCCACGGCCAGGTCGAGCTCACCGATGCGGGCACGATCAAGGTCGACGGCCGCTCGTCGCGCACCAATGTCCCCGGCGTCTTCGCCGCCGGCGACGTCATCGACCCGACCTACCGCCAGGCCATCACTGCCGCGGCGTCAGGCACGGTCGCCGCTCTCGACGCCGAGCATTACCTCGCCGCCCTCGCACAAGGCCAGACGGCCGGCGCCGGGCTCGCCTCCACTCACTGATCCGCATACACAAGGAGAGAAACACGATGTCTGCTTCCAAGGCCGTGACTGACGCCTCGTTCGAGACCGATGTCATCAACAGCGAAAAGACCGTTCTCGTCGACTTCTGGGCCGAGTGGTGCGGCCCCTGCCGCGCCGTCGCCCCGATCCTCGACCAGATCGCCGCCGAGCATAGCGACAAGCTTGAGATCGTCAAACTCAACGTCGACGAGAACATGGCGACCGCCGCGAAATACCAGATCACCTCTATTCCGGCGCTCAAGGTGTTCCAGGGCGGCAAGGTCGTCAAGACCGTCATCGGCGCCAAGCCGAAGCCGGCCCTCGAGCACGATCTCGCCGAGTTCATCGCGTAAGTCCTACGCTGGTCAGGTGACCAACGGGACAAACCTCGACCCCTGGTATTACAACTACGCCCAGCGCACGGGCGGGTTGGCGGCCAGCGAGGTCCGCGCGCTCTTCGCCGTGGCCTCGCGCCCCGAGGTGGTGTCGCTCGCTGGCGGGATGCCGTACGTCAGCGCCCTTCCCGAAGATCTCGTCGTCGGGGCGATGAGCCGGGTCATGCGCGAGCAGGGCCCGGTCGCGCTGCAGTACGGCTCCGGTCAGGGGGTGCCGCTCCTGCGCGAGCAGATCCTCGATGTCATGGCACTGGAGGGCATCAGCGGCAGCGCCGACGACGTCGTCGTGACGACGGGCTCGCAGCACGCACTCGAGCTCATGGCCAAGATCTTCCTCGACCCGGGCGATGTCGTCATCGCCGAGGGGCCGAGCTATGTCACGGCTCTCGTGATCTTCAAGTCGTACCAGGCCGAGGTCGACCAGGTGCCGATGGACGAGCACGGCCTCATCCCCGGCGCACTGCGCGAGCACATCTCACGCCTGCGCTCGGCGGGCCGCACCATCAAGCTCCTCTACACGGTGCCGACGTTCCACAATCCGGCCGGTGTGACGCTGAGTTGGGAGCGCCGCCTCGAAGTCCTCGAGATCTGCCGCGAGAACGGCATCCTCGTCCTCGAAGACAACCCCTACGGGCTGCTCTACTTCGGGGAGCGCCCGCCCGTGGCGATGCGCTCCATCGAGACCGAGGGCGTCGTCTATCTCGGCACCTTCTCGAAGACCCTCGCGCCGGGATTCCGGCTCGGCTGGGCCCTCGCGCCGCACGCGATCCGCGAGAAGCTCATCCTCGCCAACGAGGCCGCGGTGCTGAGTCCGAGCTCGTTCACGCAGCTCGTGGTATCGCAGTACCTCTCGGACGCCGATTGGAAGAGCCAGATCGGCACCTTCCGCGGCGTCTACCGCGAGCGCAAGGAGGCGATGCTCTCCGCGCTCCAGGAGAATCTGCCGAGCCTGTCGTGGACGAACCCCAACGGCGGCTTCTACGTCTGGCTGACGCTGCCGGATCGCCTGGATTCCAAGGCGATGCTGCCGCGCGCCGTCAAAGAGCTCGTCGCCTACACCCCGGGCACCGCCTTCTACGCCGACGGCAACGGCGCCAACAACATCCGGCTGTCGTTCTGCTATCCCACGCCCGAGCAAATCCGGATCGGCATCAAGCGGCTTGCGACCGTCGTCAACGGCGAGCTCGACCTCCTCGACACGTTTGAAGGCACCGGATCGCTTACGCCGGTCCATCAGGAGCAGAGCATCCTGCCCCCGACGGATATGCGCTAAGAGGCCTGCTCGTGACGGAATTCGAGCCTCTCAACGTCTTGGTGCTCGCCGGGGGCATCTCACACGAGCGCGAGGTGTCGCTGCGCTCCGGCCGCCGTGTCACGGACGGCCTGATCGCCCATGGCCACACGGTGACTGTCCGCGAGCCCGACGCTTCACTGCTCGACGCTCTCAGGGAGACCCGCCCCGACGTCGTATGGCCGGCCCTGCACGGCGCCAGCGGCGAGAACGGCGCCCTGCGGGCCCTCCTCGAGGCCGCGGGAGTACCGTACGTCGGCGCCCAGCCCGACGCCGCACGGCTCGCCTGGCTCAAGCCGGTCGCCAAGACGGTGGTGGCACGCGCCGGCGTTCCGACGCCGCAATCCGTGACCCTTCCCCGCGAGACGTTCCGCGAGCTCGGGGCGAATGCCGTGCTCGGTACGCTGCGCGGTTATCTCGGCGCCCCTCTTGTCGTCAAACCCGCTCAGGGCGGCTCAGCGCAGGGGGTCACGATCGTGGACTCCGACGAGGATCTGCCTCGTGCCATGGTGAACGCCTACACCTATAGCGACGTCGCGCTGCTCGAGCGCAAGGTCGACGGTGTCGAGATCGCCGTGACGGTGCTCGACGCGGGGGATGGCCCCCAGGCGCTGCCCGCGGTCGAGATCGCGCCCAATGATGGCGTCTACAGCTTCGAGGCCCGCTACAACGCCGGTGAAACCCGCTTCTACACGCCTGCCCGCCTCGATCCGCCCGTCGCTCAGCGAGCGGCCGAGATCGCGGTCGCGGCCCACAATGCGCTAGGCCTGCGACATCTCTCGCGCATCGACCTCATCGTCGATCACGACGGAATCCCGTGGTTCCTCGAGGCCAATGTGCTTCCAGGCCTCACGGAGACCTCGTCGGTTCCCCTCGCGATCGAAACAGCCGGATTCGACCTCGGCGCGGTCTACGTGGGTCTGGCGGAGCTCGCCATCCGCGACTTCGACGTGGCCCTGCTCGAGCGCTAGCACTGCAACGGCTGGCTCTTTCCTTATGCGCCGCGAGCCGGGCCTATGGGTTTCGGTCTATGCCGAGTTGATCGGTGATGCGATTAAGGTCTTCGATCGTCGCAAAATCGATGTTGATCTGGCCTTTTCGGCTCGACAGGGTGATGCGGACCCGCGTGTTGAGGCGGTCACCGATGCGCTGAGCGAGCTCGTCGAGGTGGGCCGTGATCTTCCCGGCGACCGGCTTCGTCTTGGTCGGCTTCGGCGACCGACTCGCATGCGCTTCGGCCTGCCGCACCGAGAGGTCCTCGTTGACGATCTTGTCTGCGAGCCTCAGCATGGCCTCGACGTCGCCGGCGGCGAGGATCGCCCGGGCATGGCCGGCGCTGAGCACGCCAGCGGCCACCTTCGCCTGCACGGTCGCGGGCAGGCGCAGCAGACGCAGGGTGTTGCTGATCTGCGGGCGCGAGCGCCCGATGCGCGCGGCGAGGGCTTCCTGGGTGATGCCGAAGTCCTGAAGCAGCTGCTGGTATGCCGACGCCTCCTCGAGCGGGTTGAGCTGGGCACGGTGCAGGTTCTCCAGCAGCGCGTCGCGCAGCATGGCGTCGTCCTTGGTGTCCTTGACGACCGCCGGGATGGCGTCGAGACCGAGCGCCTTGGTGGCGCGGAGGCGACGCTCGCCCATGATGAGCTCGTACTTGCCGCTGTCGCCCGCGATCGGGCGGACGACCACCGGCTGCAGCACGCCCACCTCCCGGATGCTCGCGATGAGCTCGTCGAGCTGCTCCTGATCGAACTCCGTGCGCGGCTGCTTCGCGTTGGGGACGATGTCGTCCGGATTCAGACTCGCGAGCCGCGCGCCGGGGACGGCGACGAGATCCACGCCGACGTGCTCGCTCGCCGCGGAGGGGAAGAACACGTCCACAGCACGCTCGCCGGTGTCTCCGGTGGGAATGAGCGCTCCGATTCCGCGACCGAGGCCGGTGCGTTTTGCCATCAGCGCGGTGCTCCCCTCTGTGCGATCTCGACTGCCGCCTCGAGATAGGCGAGCGAGCCCGATGAGTTGTAGTCGTAGGCGATGACGCTCTGCCCGTAGCTCGGCGCTTCGGAGACCCGTACCGAGCGCGGGATCGTGGCCTTCAGGGTTTCCTCGGGGAAGTGCTCGCGCACCTCCGCCGCGACCTGGTGCGCCAGGTTGGTGCGGCTGTCGTACATGGTGAGCAGGATCGTCGACACGGCGAGGCGCGGGTTGAGGTGCTTTTCGATGAGCTGGATGTTCTTGAGGAGCTGACTCAGGCCCTCCAGCGCGTAGTACTCGCACTGGATCGGGATGAGCACCTCGGATGCCGCGACGAAGGCGTTGATGGTGAGCAATCCCAGTGACGGCGGGCAGTCGATGAGGACGTAGTCGAACGCGGTCCCTTCGAGATACGCGGCCAGTGCCCGGGCGAGGCGCTGTTCTCGGGCGACCATCGACACGAGCTCGATCTCGGCGCCCGCGAGGTCGATCGTCGCGGGCACGCAGAACAGACTCGGACTCTCAGGGCTCGCCTGCACGACGTCGGCGATCTCGCTGTCGCCCACGATGACGTCGTAGACGCTGGGTGTGCCCTCGCGGTGCTCTGCGCCGAGCGCCGTCGACGCGTTGCCCTGCGGATCGAGGTCGATGACGAGCACCTTCGATCCGTACCGGGCGAGCGCCGCGGCCAGATTGACGACAGTCGTCGTCTTTCCCACCCCGCCCTTCTGGTTGGAGATCGTGAAG
>NZ_DAIEII010000063.1:0-32731 GCF_027352875.1 Gryllotalpicola sp. | reverse complement strand
GAGCTGTTCGGACAGGAAACGGGCAGGGTCAATAAAATGGGGTGCGGTCATCGCGTGTCTTCTTTCGGAAACGGTTTTGATAGGTCTTTCCAAGAATCACGCGGTGGCCGTTCTCATCTACGACAACACACTCACCAGGATCCGATACACCACGCTATTGGACGCAACCAGAAACTCGTCGCCGCCCGCAGGATCGCGACGTCCTCACGCAGGCGCGTGTTCTCTGCCTTCAACTTCTTGATCTCGGCATGCTCGACAGTGGTCACCCCGTCGCGGGTGCCATCGTCGATATCGGCTTGCAGCAGCCAGCGGCGCACGGACTCGTGGCCGACGCCGACCTGGCGGGCAACGGCCGCTGACGCAGCCGTCAGCGAGGGGTATTCCGACCGGTGCTCACGAACCAGACGGACCGCCCGATCACGAAGGGCAGGATCGATTCTCTTCGGCATGACATACATCCGTCAACTCAATAGGATGCGGCATCAAACCTGGGGCGCTTCAGTCGGAGAGCACGCGAGGCGTCAGCCAGTAGCTGGTCGTCTACGCCATTCCGTCAGGCTAGTGGCGCAAGGGTCGTCCCCAGGATCACGCGGGCTCGCCAATTGTCAGCGCTCTTCGGGCAGCCTGGCGTGCGGGTCCGCGCGAGTCTGCTGGCTGTTGGTCAGGAGATGCGGTGGTCGTGCAGGCTCATGGCCTCGTGGAGCACGCGGAGGATGTGGACCTTGTCTCCGACCTGGCGGTAGATGACGAAGTGGCGAGGTGAGACGATGCGGTGGACGTCTGTGTCGACGTGGTCGCGACTGAGCGCGAGGTGCCAGCTCTGCACGGTCTGTCCGAGCTCGGGTCGCGCGTGGGCACCAATGCGTGTCGGGTCTTCGGCGATGGCGGAGATGGCGACGAAGATGAGTTCTTCGTAGCCCTCGCGAACCGCGTCGCCGAATCGCGCTTGGGACCAGGCGAGAATGTCGCGGATGTCTGTCCTCGCCTCGGCGGCGATGACAAGGCTGAACGTCACGCGGTCTTCGTGGCGGCGATCTCGGCGGCGTCCTGGCTGATCTGCCGAATGTATCCACGCAACCCGTCAGTGGGAACCCGGTCGAATCGGCCCGCCTCGATGCTTGCCTCCGCGGCGTCGACCGCATCGCGGAGCGCCGCAAGCCGGGCCTCGTCGGAGACGTCGGCCGTGCCGAGGGTGCGCAGCAGCTCTTGCGTCAACTCGGCGCGCTCCTCGCGGGGCAGCGCCTTCGCGGTCTCGAAGACCTCAGCGGCGGTCGGCGTCATGCGTCGAGTGTACGGCGAGTGGGTGACAACTGGCAGGAGCATATGACACTAGCGCAGTGTGGCTCGCGCGGCGCAAAGCCTCTTTTAGGCCGGAGCCACGCAGTGTCGAGGTCACGTCCCGTTCGCGGCCAAGCGCGATCCGCAGCGGCTTGTTGTGGTCGACCCGATCGGGCGTCCGATCATGCCCGATGTCTACGGGGATATGTTCCAGCGGATCGCAAAGGCGGCGGGGCTGCCTCGCATTCGTCTCCATGACGTGCGGCACACGGTCGCGACTCTGCTGCTCCAGCGCGGCATCGCTCCCGTCGTGGTGGCGGGCATCCTCGGGCACTCGCCCGCGGTGCTGTTGACCACTTATGCGCACGCTCTGCCGGATGCCAAAAGAGATGCCGTCGACGTTCTCTCGGGGACCTTGCGGCCGCACACTTAGGGCCTCCGCGGTGGCGCGCGAATCGGCCGCAAACTCGGGGTTTGCGCTTAGATACGTTCGTGACATCCGAAGTCGGCTTTGTCTCAGCCTCGGTGGTTCTTCGACCGCCGCGGGTGGCCATGATGGTCGCGGGCGACGAGCACTGGCGTGATTGGGCGATGACCGCGCTTACGATCGCCTCCGGCTACTGGGGCGGCGGCGGCTTCATCTTCGTCCCCTTCGACATCAAGACCTCGCGCCCAGCGCCGGAGTTCGCGGAGATCGTCCGCGCCTACGACCCAGATCACGTCGTCTCCCTCGATCTTCCGTGGTCGACACTGGAAGCGTGGTATCCCGGCATCATCGGGATTGACGGGGTCGACGAGTCCGAGCGGCTTCGAATGATCGAGACGAATCAGTGTCACACAGGCGTGATCCAGTCCGAAACGGCTCGTGACGAGGTCGTGACATGGTGCTCGCCGATGCGTGCGGTGCCGTTCCGAGATGACCATTCGGATAGGCAGATGGAGACGGTTACGACGCTTCGTCGGCGGGACCCGGGCGAAGATCGCTTCCGACGCGGCTTAGCGCCCGCTCCGACGCCGACCGAGTGGGCGCGGCTCGCGGCGTCGGAGAGTTGGCGTTCCGATCTCGGCCTCTTCGCGGCGATGCGGGTCGGAGTTGCGCAGACCGAGGCCGCGACAGGCTCGCCGCCGGAGCCGACGGTCGATGGGCTCGGCTGGCTCATTCGTCCAGATGGGGACGCACCGACATCGTTGATATGGAACGCGAACCAGATCGCGACGCGAGCCTCAAGCGGACTTGAGAGGTGGTTCCTCGCTGACCAACGCCTAATCGAGGTGTCGACCGGCTATCTCAAAGATCGCGCGGCACTCGTTGTCGGGGACACCGGCACGGACTTCGCTCTCGCCGTGGCCTATGACCGCCTCATCGGGAACGGCATCTGGCTAACACCAGAACTCCTCGATGACGGAGAAGTGTTCCGCCAAGAGATTCAGATCCCAATCTGGAACCTCCTATCCGACTTAGAGCACGCTGCTTCTCAAATGGTCTTGACATCAACATCTGCGACCGACGCCTACGTAGAAGACATCGCCCTGCGGGTCATGGCTTCGACTTTCCCTCGGGGTGTGACGGCAGGGCGCGAGCAGAAGGCGGTACGGGTCGGTTCACCAGTTCTTGACGGCGGCTACCTTGAGTACGCCGTGAACGAGCACGTCGGCGCTTCGGTGCCGATTCCGGTAGTGAAGCAATCGGATGGGGTTCTGGAGGCGATGGCGGGATTCGAGTCTCCCGTGCCATCTGACCTTGTGTACCCCCAGAACTCTGGGTGGGTGCCGTACTGGTATGTCGACGTCGGATTCGCTCGCGACACCATGCCACGCGGACGGGATTTCCCTAGTCACGCGCTTGTGGTCGAGGACGGGCCGGTGCCGCCGGTCAATCTTCGTGCCAGTCGTGAGTCAGTCAGCTTTGATCCGCACTCAATGGGGTTCGTTGCGACGGGCTCGTTCTTACCCGGCCGGATCGGTCGTCCTCGCCTCCGCAGCCTTTCGATGCTTGCCTGGGTGGAGGCTATGGCGGAACCGGAAGGTCTTGGGGTCCGTCTGTCGCAGCCCGGCCGCCAGACGGAGCTTGTACGCCGACGCCTTGGCTCCCGCGATGCGCTCCTCGATCTGATGAAGCCGGAGAACGTCGAGATGTTTCGCGCGTTCATACCTAGGAGGAAACCTCCGACGAGTCAGGAGCGGCAAGCGGACCAGGATACGGTTGTCCTCGGGCTTGATCCATATTTGACGTTCGATGCGATGCAGAAACTGCTTGCGGGCGGAGTTGGAGCGGCCACTGCCCTAGTGGATCAACTTTCCTCGGCTCGGCTCTTGCGCCGTGGTCTGATCCTGGACTGCGTTGAGTGCGGGCGACCATCGTTCATTGACGCAGACCGATTGGGCCAGTGGTACGAGTGCCCGCAATGTGCCGCGGCAAACGCTCTCTTGTCTGAGCGTTGGAAAAAGAAGCGGTCAGAGCCTCGGTGGTTCTACGACCTCTACGCGGCCTTTCGCGAACTCCTTGCCGCCAATGGCGATGTTGTCCTCCTTGCTGCATCAGCGCTTCGAGCCGGGACCGGCACATACATGGACGCGCCGGAATTGGAGTTCTACGAACTTGCAAGTGGAGACCGGGTCGCGGAAGTCGATGTGATCGCGAGCGTGAACCATGACGTTGTTCTTGTCGAGGCGAAATCGAACGGGCTCTTCACGAAGGGGAAACGCGGGCCGAGTACAAAGAAGCTTCTGCGGATTGCCCAAGTTCTCCGCGCGGATCGCATTGTTCTGGCGACGACGCAGGCCAAGTGGAACGAAAGCGACGTCGCCCACCTTGAAAGAGAGGCGGCGAAGCTAACGCCGTTCGCCGTGAAGGTCGAAGTTAAGACGTCGCTCGGAGAGGCACAGATGTCATCGAGTCCATCGGCGGCCGAGAGGGAGCGTTCGGACGATGCCGAGGCGAAAGATGAGTCCTCGCCGGAAGCCTGACGGCCCAGTTAGAGGTCCAATGGCCACGGCCTGCTCGTGGGCTTCGAGAGAAGCGTTAGTGACAGAATCGGGTGGTTTCGTGACAGCGAGGCCGGCCGATCTTCATGTCTGAGCGACGAACTTCCGCGCCGTTACTGGGGAAGAAGGAAGTGGCTCCGACGGGCGTCGATCCCGTGACCTCACGATTTTCAGTGACTTCGGGGCGATTTCGCACTGTATCTATGTGACCGGCGAGCCTGTGATCAGGGATTCTTCTGATTGGTCGCAGTTGGTTTCAGTACGTCCTCGTGAAAAAAATGGCACGAAAATGGCACAGACCAGCGGCGGGTGCCGCACGATGCATGCCCCGGAAGCCGACGCAGCCGACCCGCCGCGTGCGGGTGTTTACTGTGCAGCAGGTCGCGCGGTTGCGTGGGGTGTCTGATCGTCGGGTGCGGCAGCTGATCGAGTCCGGCGAGCTGAAGGCATACCGCAAGCGAGGCCGGTGGTGGGTCGAGGAATGGGAAGCGTATAGTCTCGTGGCTCGACCTCGGCGATCGGGTGGGCGGCGACTGTCGCAGGGGATCGCCTGGGGCGTCGTCACGACGCTGGTCGGCTGGGAAACCCCGTGGCTCGACGCAAGTGGTCGCCACCGGGTCCGAGCGAAACTCCGCGCTTCGATGACTACCGATCTCGCCGTCGATGTTGAGGCAGGGCTCGGCGATGTGCCGGACTACGCGTTGCACGCCACCCTGCTCCGCGCGGCTGCGCTCATCCGTGCCGCCGCGAGCGGGCACGTCGTGGAACGCAAGACCGCCCTCGCGAAGTTCGCCCCGATCCACGCCTACTGGCGCCGACGGGATGGCAAGATTAGGTACGGCTGATTGCAAACGCCATACACGGCTAGATGTCAGAAATAGTCTCGGCTAAGTGTCAAAACATGGCTCGGCTGATTGCTGACCTCTGATAGCCTGACTACATGAGCGAGCGGGTCGAACGACGCCTCCTGCCTGTCGTTCGGGAGCGCATCGCGCAAACGCCAGTGCTGCTCCTGGAGGGTCCGCGGAGTGTGGGGAAGTCGACGCTGCTCGCGGAGATCGCTGCAGGGACCCCGGAAGCGCGTCTGTTCGACTTCGATGACGCGGCCGTTTTCGCGCTCGCGCAGCAGAATCTCTCGCTCATCACCGAGGAGGCGCTCCCGGTGCTCGTCGACGAGTACCAGCGCATCCCGGCGGTGCTGCAGTCGATCAAGGCCCGCCTGAACAAGGGCACGCAGTTCGGCATGTTCGTGCTCGCCGGGTCCGCGAGCTACGACTCGCTCCCGGCAGGTACGCAGGCGCTGACCGGACGGATCCAGCGCTTGGCGGTGCTGCCGCTGACGCAGACCGAGATCGATGGCACGAATAATCGCTTCATCGAGCGGGCATTCGAGGGGGACATTCCGCACACGGCCGACGCCGCTACGGCTCATCGGATGGACTATGTCGATCGGATCACCCGCGGCGGGATGCCCCTCGCAGTCGGAGAACCCGACGAGATTGCAAGAGGCCGCTGGTTCGCCGGTCATGTGCGGCAGTCTCTTCGCCGCGATGCCGGACAACTCCGCCAGCTGAACCGAGCCTCCGCGTTACCGAAGCTGTTCACCCGAGCGGTGGGGCAGACTGCCGGACTGCTCAACATCACGAAGATCGGCGAGACGCTGGAGGTGTCCCGCGGCACCGCCACCGCTTACCTGGAGCTCCTTGAGTCACTGTTCCTCATCGGCACTTTGCCCGCATGGGGGACCACTGTGTCGTCGCGGAGCGTCGAAGCGCCCAAGGTTCACGTCATCGACTCAGGTATCGGGGCGCATCTGCTCCGACTCAGCCGGCCAAAGCTGGAGCGAGGCGACGCTTCCGCACTTACCGAGTTCGGCCACCTGGTCGAATCCTTCGTCGTTCAAGAGGTCATCCGCCAGACGACGTGGATGGACGATATCGTCACGGCGGGGCACTGGCGCACCCGAGACGACGACGAGGTCGACCTTGTCCTTGAACGCCGTGACGGCGCCATGCTCGGGATTGAGATCAAGGCCGGGGATCATGTCGACTCGAAGCAGCTGTCAGGGCTGCGGAAGCTTCGCGACCGGCTCGGCAGCGCGTTCGTCGCTGGCATCGCTTTCCATCTCGGAAGCAGGGGCTATCAGGTCGAGGACCGGATCCACACGCTTCCTGTAGAACGTCTCTGGGTCTGACATGGACGCTGAGTCCGTGACCGTAGCGAGCCGAGGACTAAAGGCACTCATGCAGGCTCGGGTTGGCTGCCTCGGCTGCGGACAGTTGCATGAAGCAGTGCGGACACGTCGCGCTCGCGGTCGGCTCGCAAGCGCAGGTCCGGCATTCTGGGCACTTGGGGGTAGAGCACTTGCCGCATATCGTGATCGAGCTGTCGACAACAAACACTGCCTCGCAGGCGGCGCTCGGGCACTCGAACTCGACCCGTTCCCAGGACGTCTTGGCACCGAATCGTTGGCTCAAACGGATCACGGCGAACGCATACGCGTACGTGTGGTCAAGCGCGACCTCGGCATGCAGATCGTGCTGCGCCCATCCTGATGCGAACTCGATGCCGCTCGACAAGTCACCATCGGCGGTTCCGTTCCCTTCACCCGCCTGGCCGATCAGTTCCGCGAGGCTCGGTTGCACCCTTCCTCTGGCCGGCGTGTACAACTCGTCTGTGCTGGCACGGGCGAAGGTCACGATGCCACGGTGGTCCGCAACTATGACGACAGCTGAATCCTGTTCGGGGGCAATCTCCACGGCACGCATGGCGACAGCGGCACGCGAGGCGCGGACCTTGCCGTAGACGTCGCTGAGAACTCGAGCGCTCAGCCAACTCCGATCGGGAGCGGCCGTGGCGACCGGAATCAGAACCTCGGCAGCAAAGGCGTCCGCGATCCTCTCCTCCAGCTTCCGAGTCGACTCAGCTGGGAGCGAATAGAGGACGTTCGCCCACTCCGCATGGTGACGTCCTGCTGAGTGGATGCTCCTATTGCTGTCAAGGGCAAGGTGGAGGGGTGATTTGGTCGAGGGCGGTGTGTGCTTGGCGCTCGAGCGTGATCAGGCTCGTATGCGGTCAAGTCCTGGAGTAGTGACTGAACAGACCCCGCGCCAATCCCGTTCCACCTCCGGACCACCTCGACCGTGAGCGGGGCAACTTGTGCCCAGGTCGTCAGACCGCGCCGACCGATGGCGTTTCGCGTCCTGGTGTCCGTGACCAGGTTCTCGACCAGAGCGGCAGGACGGATCGAAGGAAACAGCTCCCCGAAGGTCATTGAACTTGAAGCGATGTCCGGCTCGGGTGCTGCATCTTCCGCGAGCGGCTCGGGGCCAGAGGCGAGGACCGTCCGTGCGAGGTCATTCATCAGTTGTTCGACGCGCTGGCGACCGAGTCCTGGCCATCCCTCGATTTCGTCCAGGCCCATAAAAGAGATGTCGGACCAAGTCGTGAATCCGGCGAAGTTGAACCAGGTTCGCGTCGCGGCAGCGCTCACGAGATGATCCAGAGGTGTCGCATCACCGAGCGTCGGGAACAGATCAGCGAGTGTGATGAGGTTGTCAGCGGACGCGGCATCCGCGTCAGCAGCAGAGATCTCCCCGGCCATCGTCCCTTCTTCCTCGTTGTGGATGGGCGTCAGCGCCCGCAATCCAACGTAGTGGGGTGCTCCGACATCAATGCAGTGCTGGTCTCCCAGTGCAAGTTCTCAAGGGGCTGACATGAGGTCCGGCATCTGACTACCCTGCCCTCCCCGGTGGCAGCAGCCCGCGCCCGCGCGCCTTCGTGACCCAGTCCTGCGTGGTGGAGAGCGGTACGCCGTTGGCGGGCGCCATCGTCGCAGTTGGGTTCCGGTCGCCGTTCTTCGCAAGGCCGGCGTGCTGGAGGGCGACGAGGTCGTAGAAGTCGGGGTCGGTGCGGAGGTCGCCGAGGGGCTTGAAGACGTCCTTGTCGCGGATGGTGCGGCCGCTCGGCAGCACGATCTTCCCACCGGTGAGGGTGCCGATGCGTTTGATGCCGATGAGGCGCTGGTTGATGGCGCCCTCGATCTTCGCGATGGGGATGTCGCGCAGTTGCGAGCCGACGACGGGGTCGCCGGCTCGCCAGGGGAGGAATACGACGCCGGTGACGCGGACCTTCTCAAAGGCGATGACGATCTGGCGCTGCAGGCGGAGGAAGGCGCGGGTGCCGGACTGGTGCTCGACCGGCACCCAACGGGCGCCGGCGACGTCGTTCTCGGCCGGGCCGACCGGCGGGATGAGCTGCGCCCGGGAGGGCGTGGCGTTCCCCCGGGAGCGTGATCGACGCGGCGTTCGGGGAAGGTCCGAAGGCGGGGTTCAGGGGCAGGCCCTTCGTCTCGCTCCGCTCGCTCAGGGAGCGGCCCGGGCGAGGCTGGCCGAGCCAACCCGAGACAGCACGTCGCGCCCGAAAACTGGCACACGAATGGCACAACTCAGTGACTGGGAAGGAGGCAGCGGCAACTACCTCAGGAAAAACCCTGATCCACCGGACTTTAGGTGGTGGCTCCGACGGGCGTCGATCCCGTGACCTCACGATTTTCAGTCGTGCGCTCTACCAACTGAGCTACAGAGCCGTGGCCGGCCGAAGCCGGTCTCCGAAAGAAAAGCCCTCTCCGAAGAAAGGGCTTCGCCTTCGCGACCCTGACGGGACTTGAACCCGCGACCTCCGCCGTGACAGGGCGGCACGCTAACCAACTGCGCTACAGGGCCATGTGAAATTAGTCGGCAATCAGTGACCCCAACGGGATTCGAACCCGTGCTACCGCCGTGAAAGGGCGGCGTCCTAGGCCACTAAACGATGGGGCCGCGAGGCTTGCGGCCCCATGACTACCGAGGGTCAAGCATACGTGAGGCGAGAACCGCCGAACAAATCCCCGCGGGGCGACCGGATTCCGACGAGCCGGGCCGATTGCCCGCAATCTTTCAACCCCCGCTTTAAGGTCAGGGCATGAGGTCGCCTGCGCCCCGCTGGTTGCGCGCGCCCGCCGTTCGCGCGGGGCTCGCGCTGGCGACCGCGCTCGCGCTCGGGGCGGGGATCGGGATTCCGGCCGCCGCCGTGGTCCCCGATCAGGCGGCCCCCACCGCCGTCCAGACCGCGAAGCCCCCGACCTTCCCGACCTGGGACGAGGTGCAGAAGGCCAAGGGCAGCGTCGCGGCGACGCAGGCCGCCATCGCCCGGGCGAGGGCGCTCGTCGACGGCCTCAAAGCGGACGTCAAGACGGCCCAGGCGAAGGCCGACGCCGCCCAGAGCGCGGCCGGCACCGCGAACAAGGCCGCCGAGGCGGCCGGCCAGGCGATGGCGACCGCGCAGGACGACTTCGTCGCCGCGAGCCAGAAAGCGGACACGCTCGCGGCCCAGGCATCCGACCTGCAGAACCAGGCCGACAAGGCGATGGCGCAGGCGGGGGCGCTCGCCGCGCAGCTCTACCGCACCGGCGGCAACGACCTCACGACGAACCTGCTGCTCGGCGGCGCGCAGAGCACCGACAACCTGCTCGCGGGCCTCGGCAGCATGAGCATGCTCGTGCAGCAGCAGTCCGGCATCTACGAGCAGGCGCAGACCTCGGAGAACCTCGCGCAGGCCGCCGTCGATCAGGCGAACGTCGCCAAGCAGGTGCGCGCCGACCTCAAGCAGAAGGCCGACGCGGCGTTCGCGACCGCCCAGGACCTCGCCAAGAAGGCCGCCGCCGCCTTCAGCGCCGCGCAGTCGGCCCAGAACCAGGCCGAGAGCGTGCTCGCCGACGCGAACAGCCACATCGACGAGCTCAACGCGCAGATCGCCTACCTCAACAACCAGTACGCGAAGACCTATCGGAGCTACCAGGCCGGCGTCGCGTACCGGGCGAGGCAGGCCGAGATCGCCCGGCAGAAGAAGCTCGCCGCCGAGCGCGCCGCCGCGCTCCGCCAGCAGCAGGCGGCCGGCACCGCCGACATCGCCCCGACCGGCTGGGCGCTGCCCGTGAGCGGCTGGATCTCGTCGCCGTTCGGCCCGCGCGTGCGCCCGTGCGGGATCTGCAACGCCTTCCACCTCGGCGTCGACCTCGCGACGGGCACGGGCACGATCATCCGCGCTGCGCACGACGGCACCGTCGTCTACGCGGGCTGGAACGGCACCTACGGCTACTTCATCCTCATCGACCACGGCAGCGGCGTTTACACCGGCTACGCGCACATGGAGTACGGCGGCATCCTCGTTTCGATCGGTCAGCAGGTCGCGGCCGGTCAGCCCATCGGCCGGGTCGGCATGACCGGTGACGCCACCGGCCCCCACCTGCATTTCGAGGTGCGCCTCAACGGGGTGCAGATCAACCCGTACCCGTTCATGCTCGCCCGCGGGATCAGACTTGGCGGCTAGGAGGCCCGGAGCTGCGCGCGCCAGCCTCGGCGCCGTCGCCGTGGGCGTGGTCGCCGCATCCGTGGGCATGGTCGTCGCGCCCGGCGCGGCCATCGCCGACGACTACCCGACGTGGAACCAGGTCGAGGCGGCCAAGCACAGCGTCGCCGCCCAGAAGGCCCTCGTCGCCAGGATCACTGCACTCGTCGGCACGCTGCAGAACTCCACCGAACAGGCGGGCGTCGTCGCCGAACAGGCCGCGGAGCGATACCAGCAGGCCAAGCTCGCCCTCGACACGGTGACGCAGAAGGCCGCCGCGCTGCAGGCCCAGTCCGACGCGGCGGGGAAGGTCGCCGATGTGTCGAAGACACGGGCCGCGCTGCTCGCAGCGCACCTCGTCCGCGCCGCCGGGCAGGACCCGACGCTCACCCTGCTGCTCCAGGGCGCGGATGCCTCGGCCGCCGATGACCTGCTCTTCCAGCTCGGCGCGATGAGCCGGCTCACCGAGCAGTCGCAGCAGATCTACGACCGCGCCATCCAGGACCAGAACACGGCCCGGTCGCTGCAGTCCCAGGCGGCGCAGGCGGAGGCGGTGCGGCAGCAGGCAGCGGACAGCGCCAAACAGGCCTACGGCACCGCGGCATCCCTCGCCGCACAGGCGCAGCAGGCGGTGCAGGCGGCGATGCAGCAGCAGCAGACCCTCGTCGCCCAGCTCGCCGACGTGCAGAGCACCTCGACCGTGCTCGCCCAGCAGTACCTGCTCGGGCAGCAGGAGAAGCAGCGGGCGGCCGAGGCCGCCGCTGCCGCCGCCGCTGCGACGGCGAGGCAGCAGCAGGAAGAGGCGGTGGCCGCCGCCAGCGCCAGTGCGGCGGCCTCCGCTTCCGCCGCTGCATCGAGCGCCTCCGCCGCCGTGTCGCCTTCGGCGTCGCAATCCTCGCTGCCACCATCGCCTGCACCTGCACCTGCACCTGCACCTGCACCCGCGCCGCCGAGCGCGCCGAGCGCGCCGCCGTCGGGGGCCGCGGCAACGGCTATCGCCTTCGCGCGCGTCCAGCTCGGCAAGCCCTACGAGTTCGACGGCGCCGGCCCCGGCACCTGGGACTGCTCGGGGCTGACGATGATGAGCTACGCCGCCGCAGGCGTCGGCATCGGCGGGCACAGCGTCAACGCCCAGTACGACACCGCCCAGTCGAACGGGCAGCTGCACCCGCTCAGCGAGGCGATCGCCGGCGACCTGCTGTTCTGGGGATCAGGACCGGGGTCCTTCTACCACGTCGGCATCTCCCTCGGCGGCGGCATGATGATCGCCGCGCCGACGTTCGGCGACGTCGTCAAGATCCAGGTCGTCTGGGGCTCGCCCTGGGGCGAGGTGGCCCGGCCGGGTCAGTAGACCGGGTCAGCGGTCCGCGTCGGCAAGGCGCTGGATGGCCTCCTGCACGAGCGTGTCGGCCTCCGCCGCGCTGCCCCAGGCGTCGACCTTGACCCACTTGCCGGGCTCGAGGTCCTTGTAGTGCTCGAAGAAGTGCTGGATCTCCTTCTTCGTGTACTCCGGAATGTCGTCGACGTCCTGGATCCACGTCCAGCGCGGGTCCTTGTACTGCACGGCGATGACCTTGTCATCGCCGCCGGCCTCGTCGCTCATGTGCAGCACGCCGACCGGGCGCACCACGACGCCGACGCCGGGGAAGAGCGGATAGTCGAGCAGCACGAGCACGTCGAGCGGGTCGCCGTCCTCGCCGAGCGTGCCCTCGAAGAAGCCGTAGTCGGCGGGGTACGTGAAGTTCGTGTACAGCACTCGGTCGAGGTAGACCCGACCGGTCTCGTGGTCGACCTCGTACTTGTTGCGGCTGCCGCGGGGGATCTCGATGACGGCGTCGTACTCAGGCATGGGAATAACGTTAGTCGATGCCCGACGATCCGTCCGCTCGTCGACCGCGCCTCACTCCGGCCGTCGCGGACATCCGCCGCGCGGTCAGGAAAGCCCTCGCCACTGACCTCCATCGCAGCGCGGATGCACCGCCGTCGATCGGCGGGGCGCTCGTCCTGGTCGCCTTGAGCGGCGGTCCCGACTCCCTCGCGCTCGCCGCGGCGACGGCGTTCGAGGCTCCTCGTGCGGGCGTCCGCGCCGGTGCGATCGTCGTCGACCACGGCCTGCAGCAGGATTCCGCCGGCATCGCCGACCGCGCCGCCGGGCAGGCGCGGGCCCTCGGCCTCGACCCGGTGGTCGTGACCCGGGTCGACGTGACGGGGCCGGGCGGCCCGGAATCTGCCGCCCGCACCGCGCGGTACCGGGCGATCGACGCCGCCCTCGACGAGTCGGGCGCGAGCCACGCGCTGCTCGCCCACACGCTCGACGATCAGGCCGAGACCGTGCTGCTCGGCCTCGCGCGCGGCTCAGGGGCGGCGAGCCTGCAGGGAATGGCGCCGGTCTCGGGCCGCTATCTGCGGCCGCTGCTCGGAATCCGGCGCGCGGCGACGCATCGCTTCTGCGCCGACTCCGACCTGGTTCCGTGGCTCGATCCGCAGAATGGGCATTCTGCGTATACCCGCGTGCGGGTGCGTCAGAACGTCATGCCCGTCCTCGAGGCCGAACTCGGGCCGGGTGTCGCCGAGGCGCTCGCGCGCACCGCCGAGCAGCTGCGCGAGGACTCCGACGCCTTCCAGACCATGATCGACGAAGTCATCGAGGACCTCGTCGAGCACTCCGAGGCGGGCATCTCGGTCTCCGTGCCCGCGCTCGAGGCGAACCCGGTCGCGCTGCAGGGGCGGATCGTGCGCTTCGTCGTCCAGAGCGAGTTCGGTGTCGCGCTCGAGCGCGTGCATGTGCGGGCCATCCTCGCGCTCGTCGCCGACTGGCACGGGCAGAAGCCGCTCGACCTGCCCGGCTTCACCGCCGCCCGGACCGGCGGCCGCCTGGTGCTTTCCGCCGCACCGGCGAGTTCTGCACCTGACCGGCCATAGCGATCCGGCGACCCGTGCGCCGAATCGCGCAGCGATCCGCGCCGGCGGGGACCGGAGCGGAGATCAGGCGTAGACGTGGGGAGCGAGCACCGCGATCGACCGCAGATTCCGATACTTCTCCGCGTAGTCGAGGCCGTACCCGACGACGAACGCGTTCGGGATGTCGAAGCCGAGGTACTTCACCGGAACCTGGACCTTTGCAGCGTCCGGCTTCCGCAGCAGCGCCGCGACCTCGATCGACGCCACCCCGCGCGAGCGCAGGTTCTCGAGCAGCCAGGACAGCGTGAGCCCCGAGTCGATGATGTCCTCGACGATGAGGACGTGCCGGCCGGTGATGTCGGTGTCGAGGTCCTTGTTGATCTTGACGACGCCCGAGGACCTGGTGCCCGCCCCGTACGAGCTCACCGCCATGAAGTCGACGGTGACCTGACCCGACAGCGCGCGGACCAGGTCGGACATGTAGACGAAGGCGCCCTTGAGGACCGCCACGAGCAGGAGGTCCTTGCCGACGTAATCCGCGTCGATCGCGGCGGCGAGTTCCGCGATCTTGGCTGCGATCTGCTCCTCGGTGACGAGGGTCTCGGCGAGGTCGTCCGGGACGTCGGATTCGCGCATGGAACGAGGTTAGCCGACCATCTCAGCATGCCTACGGCGAACACGGGGCAAGCGCAAAGCAACGCCGGGGTACTCTGGCCACACCATGAACGTCAAGCGTCTTTTCCGCGGCCCGATTATCTATATCGTATTGGCCGCGATCGCCGTGTGGATCGTCACGTCGCTGGTGACGAGTGCCAACGGCTACAAGCAGGTCACGACGCAGGAGGGCCTCTCGCTCATCAAGAGCGGCCAGGTGTCGTCGGCCACCATCGTCGACGGCGACCAGCGCGTCGACCTCACCCTGAGTTCGAGCTACCTCAACGACGGCACGCGGGTGCAGTTCTACTACGTCGCGCAGCGCGGTGCCGACGTGGTCGCGGCGATCGATGCCGCCAACCTGCCCAAGGGGTACAACGACACCGTGCCGCAGCAGTCTTGGTGGGGGTCGATCCTCTCGCTCGTCCTCCCCATGGTCATCATCGCGGCCCTGTTCTGGTTCATGCTCTCCGGCATGCAGGGCGGCGGAAACCGCGTGATGCAGTTCGGCAAGTCGCGCGCGAAGCTCGTCTCGAAGGAATCCCCCAAGGTCACCTTCGAGGACGTCGCCGGCGCCGACGAGGCCGTCGAGGAACTGCGCGAGGTCGTCGACTTCCTCAAGGAGCCGCAGAAGTTCCAGGCGGTCGGCGCGCGGATTCCCAAAGGCGTGCTGCTCTACGGCCAGCCGGGTACCGGCAAGACGCTGCTCGCGCGTGCGGTCGCCGGCGAGGCAGGGGTGCCGTTCTACTCGATCTCGGGCTCGGACTTCGTCGAGATGTTCGTCGGCGTCGGCGCGAGCCGCGTGCGCGACCTCTTCGAACAGGCCAAGCAGAACGCGCCCGCCATCATCTTCGTGGACGAGATCGATGCGGTCGGGCGTCACCGCGGCGCCGGCCTCGGCGGCGGCCACGACGAGCGCGAGCAGACCCTCAACCAGCTGCTTGTCGAGATGGACGGCTTCGACGTGAAGACGAACGTCATCCTCATCGCAGCGACCAACCGCCCCGACATCCTCGACCCCGCGCTGCTGCGCCCCGGCCGCTTCGACCGCCAGATCGGCGTCGACGCGCCCGACATGAGGGGCCGTCTCCAGATCCTCCAGGTGCACGGCCGCGGCAAGCCGCTCGCCAAGGGCGTCGACCTCGAGGTCGTCGCGCGCAAGACGCCGGGCTTCACCGGCGCCGACCTGGCCAACGTGCTCAACGAGGCCGCGCTGCTCACCGCCCGCTCCAACGCCCAGCTCATCGACAACCGAGCACTCGACGAGGCCATCGACCGCGTGGTCGCCGGCCCGCAGCGCCGCTCCCGCGTCATGAAGGACAAGGAGAAGCTCATCACCGCCTACCACGAGGGCGGGCACGCACTCGTCGCCGCGGCGATGCGGCACTCCGACCCGGTGACGAAGATCACCATCCTGCCACGCGGCCGCGCCCTCGGCTACACGATGGTCATGCCCATGGAGGACAAGTACTCCGTCACCCGCCAGGAGCTGCTCGACCAGCTCGCCTGGGCGATGGGCGGCCGCGTCGCGGAGGAGATCGTGTTCCACGACCCGACGACCGGGGCGTCGAACGACATCGAGAAGGCGACCGGAATCGCGCGCAAGATGGTCACCGAGTACGGCATGAGCGCCGAGATCGGCTCCGTCAAGCTCGGCGCCCCCTCGGGCGAGATGTTCCTGGGTCGCGACATGGGCCACGAGCGCGACTACTCGGACGAGATCGCCGAGAAGGTCGACCTCGAGGTGCGCGCGCTCATCGAGCAGGCCCACGACGAGGCCTACCAGGTCGTCAACAGCAACCGCGAGATCCTCGACCGCCTCGCGCGGGAACTGCTCGAGCAGGAGACCCTCGACCACAACCAGATCGCCGAGATCTTCAAGGACATCACGCTGCTGCCGGAGCGCCCCGAGTGGCTTTCGAGCGCGAAGCGCCCGCTGCCCGACATCCCGCCGATCCCGTTCCCGAAGCTCGGCCCGATCGAGAAGGCGGCGATGGCCGAGCCGGAGAAGCCGGAGAAGCCGGCGCGCACCCGCCGCACGCCTACGACCAACCCGCGTCCCGCGACGGCCTAGCCGTCTTGGCTAGCGTGGCTCTGTGACGATCGACCGCGCCCGTATCGAGGCGGCCGTCGCCGAGTTGCTGCTGGGCATCGGCGAGGACCCGGCGCGCGCCGACCTCGTCGACACGCCGTCGCGCGTCGCCGATGCGTACGAGGAGTTCTTCGCAGGGCTCGGCGAGGACCCGCTCGCGCCCCTCGCCGAGACCTTCCCCGTGACGGGAGCGGATTCCGAGGTCGTCGCCATGCGCGGCATCGAGTTCCGCTCCATCTGCGAGCACCACCTCCTGCCGTTCCTCGGGCAGGCGCACATCGCCTACCGGCCGTCCGACGCGATCGCCGGGCTCGGCCGCCTCCCCAAGGTCGTCGAGATCCTCGCCGCGCGCCCCCAGCTTCAGGAGCGCCTCGCCGAGCAGATCGCCGACACCCTGGTGGAGGGATTGCACCCGCGCGGCGTGCTCGTCGTGCTCGAGGCCTCGCACCAGTGCGTCACCACCCGCGGCGCCCGGCAGGTGCACTCCTCGGTCGTCACGGTCGCGAGCCGCGGCGAGTTCGTCGACGGCGCCAGGCGCGCCGAGGTGATGGGGCTGCTGTCGGCATGACGCTCGTCATGGGCGTCCTCAATGTCACCCCCGACTCGTTCAGCGACGGCGGCCGGTGGGCATCCTTCGACGACGCGATCGCGCACGCCGTCGACCTCACGGCCCAGGGCGCCGACCTCATCGACGTCGGAGGGGAGTCGACCCGCCCGGGCGCGCCGCGGGTTCCCGCGGACGAGGAGCTGTCGCGGGTGCTGCCGGTCGTCCGCGAGCTCGCTGCCCGCGGCATCCGGACCAGCATCGACACCATGAACGCCGAGACGGCGCAGGCTGCGGTTGTGGCAGGCGCCGAGTTCGTCAACGACGTCTCCGGTGGGCTCGCGGACCCCGAGATGCCGGGCGTCGTCGCCGGGCTCGGGGTCACCTACCTGCTCTCGCACTGGCGCGGCCACAGCGCCGATATGAACGCCCTCGCTAGGTACGGCGACGTCGTCGCCGACGTCATCGGCGAGCTCGAGCGTCAGATCGACGTGGCGCTGGATGCCGGGATCCGGCGCGACCGCCTCGTCATCGACCCGGGCCTCGGCTTCGCCAAGACCTCCGAGCACAACTGGGCGATCCTCTCCCACCTCGGCTCGCTGCAGGCGCTCGAATTCCCCATTCTCCTCGGCGCATCGCGGAAGCGGTTCCTCGGCGAACTGCTCGAGCCGGGTGCGCCGATGGAGGCGCGCGACCTGCCGACCGCGGTCATCTCGGTGCTCGCCGCGCAGGCCGGCCTCTGGGGCGTGCGGGTGCACGATGTCGCCGGTACGCGGCTCGCCCTCGACGTGCTCGGCCGGTGGGCCGGCGAGCAGGCCAGGATGGACGCATGAGCGACACTGTCACCCTCGCGGGGCTCGAGGTGTTCGCGCACCACGGGGTCTTCGACTTCGAGCGCGAGAACGGGCAGAGGTTCGTCATCGACGTCACCGTCTGGGCCGATCTCGACGGAGCGGCGGTCGGGGATTCCCTCGCTCAGACCGTGCACTACGGTGAGCTCGCCGAGGCCGTCGTCGCCGCGGTCGAGGCCGACCCGGTCGACCTCATCGAGACCGTCGCCGCGCGTGTCGCGCGTGTCGCGCTCGGCTTCGCCGCGGCAGAGCGGGTTCGGGTGACCGTCCACAAGCCCAATGCCCCGATCGACGCGGTCTTCGCGGATGTCGCGGTCTCGATCGAGCGCGACCGGGCCTGGGCGGGACGCTATGAGCGGGGCTGAGGTCACGGCGGTCATCGCCCTCGGCAGCAACCTGGGCGACCGCGGCGAGCTGCTCGTCTCAGCCGTCGCCGGTCTCGCGGCCGTCGACGGGATCATCGTCGAGGCGGCGTCGCCCGTCGTCGAGACCATCGCGCTCAAGCCGGGCGGCCGGGACAGCAGCGCCCCGAAGTACCTCAACGCCGTCGTGCTCGTGCGCACCACCCTCGCCCCGCACGCGCTGCTCGACGCCCTGCACGTCATCGAGAACGTCCACGGCCGCGAGCGCGGCGAGCTCTGGGGCAACCGCACCCTCGACCTCGACATCGTCGACTACGACGGGCAGACGCTGCACGACCCCGACCTCGTGCTGCCGCATCCGCACGCGCACGAGCGCGACTTCGTGCTCTCGCCCTGGGCGGCCGTCGACCCGGACGCCGTGCTGCCCGGTCACGGCCGGGTCGCCGACCTGCTCACGAGCCTCGGCGATCTTTCGGGCGCGGTCGGCGACATCCACCTCGGGATCGGAGCCGCGCGGTGAAGCGCACCTCGATCGCGACCGTCCTCGTCGTGGCGGTCATCGGGCTCGTGCTCGGGTACCTCGTCGAGCTCGTCCTGACGCGCGCTGCGAGCCAGCCGCTGCTCGTCCCGCCGCTGACCTATGCCATCACGCTCGCCGCGCTGGGCGTCATCGTCGTCGTGCTCGCATGGCCGGTGCGCCGGGCCGTGCACGCCAAAGACGCGACGCACATCGACCCCTTCCGCTCGGCACGGATCGCAGCCCTCGCCAAGGCGTGCTCCGTCGCGGGCGCGCTGCTCGCGGGCACCGGGCTCGGCATCCTCGTCTTCCTGCTCACCCTCACGCTCATCGCGGAGAGCGCGGCGGTCTGGTACACCCTGGCGTCGCTCGTCGGCGCGCTCATGCTCCTCGCGGGCGGGCTCGTCGCCGAGGCATTCTGCACGCTTCCGCCGCCGTCCGACGGCGACGCTACGGAAGCTCCTCAGGGAGCTCGATCTCACTAGGCGCAGTCCGGCGCAAAGCCTCATCGACCGTCGAGCGCACGAGCGAGCCGAGGAAGGCGCCGGGCCGCTCGAAGCCGATGGCGGCGAGGATTCCCGTCGCCTGGTCGACGATCGCCCGGCTGAACGTCGTCGCCGTCGCGATCGCCTCGGCGTACTGGGCCCGATCCTCCTCGGCGACGACGATCGGCTCGCCGCCCATCTCGACGACGAGCGCCTGCCCGATCGGCTGCACGGGCGCCGGCGCGGTGACGGCGAAGTACGTCTCGGCCATGCGCGCGAGGTCGAGGCGGGTCCCGGTGAACGACATGGCGGGGTGGATGGCGAGCGGGATGGCCCCCTGCCTCGCCGCCGGCTCGAGCACCGAGACGCCGAACCCGGGCGCCGTGTGAACGAGGAGCTGGCCCGGCTGCCACGCCCCGAGCGCGGCGAGGCCGGCGACGAAGCCCTGGAGCTCGGAATCCGGGATCGCGACGACGACGAGCTCGGAGCGCTCGAGCAGCTGACGCACGTCGAGCAGCGGCGCGCCGGGCAGCATGTCGGCCGCGCGCTCGCGGCCGGAGTCGCTCACCGCGTGCACACCGACGATCGCGTGGCCCGCGCCGGCGAGCGCGGCGCCGAGCACCGGGCCGACGCGACCGGCACCGATGATGCCGACGCCGAGGCGGCCGGAGCGTTCGGGGGTCACGGTTGTCGATGCTAGCCGCCGCGCCCGGACGCACGATTCCGACAACGAATCCACTTCGGCCATGGCGGAGCCGATAGTCGACGCGCCGGGTGTCAACCAATACGGTAGGGCCATGTCCGTGACTCCGTCGCTCACCGCCCGTTCCACCATCGCCGACCGCTTCGTGCCTCGCAGCCTCGCTGCGGATGCCGCTCTCATCGTCGGCGGCGCGGTGCTCACCGCGCTGCTCGCGCAGGTCAGCATCCCGATGTGGCCGGTGTGGATCACCGGCCAGACGCTCGCGGTGCTGCTCGTCGGCGCCACGCTCGGGGCCGTTCGCGGTGCGATCTCGATGGGCCTCTACCTCGTCGCCGGCTTGATCGGCGTGCCGGTGTTCACCAACTGGGGCTCCGGCTTCGACACCGTGACGACTCCGCAGTTCGGCTACATCATCGGCTTCATCGCGTCGGCGGCGCTCATGGGCTTCTTCGCCCAGCGCGGTTGGGATCGCAGTCCTCTCAAGGCCGTGGCGGCGTTCGTTCTCGCCGACGCGATCATCTACCCCTTCGGACTGGCGTTCCTGTTGCTGACGCTTTCGCGCCTGGGCGCGAACCCCGACTTCGCCACGGTGCTCCGGCTCGGACTCGTGCCCTTCTTCGTCGGCGACGGGATCAAGATCGTGATCGCGGCAGCGGCCCTGCCGCTCGCCTGGCGCCTCCGCCGCTGACTGCTCCATCACACGCCTAAGGCGGTGGCGCCGCGAGGGAGCGGCCGGGGCCGCCGGTAGGCTTTCCCTTCGTGGCAGAACCCGAGGAATCCGACACCGCCGAGACCGCTGAGGAGATCAGCGAGCAGCAGGCGGTTCGGCTCGGGAAGCGCGCGAGGCTCATCGCCGAGGCCGCGAATCCGGGCGGCGGCGCCTACCCCGTGACGCTGCCCGTCACGACCACCATCCCTGCGGTGCGGGCCGAGTGGGGCCACCTCGCCGCCGACGAGGCGAGCGGCGAGATCGTCGGAGTCGCCGGCCGCGTCGTGTTCCAGCGCAACACCGGCAAGCTCTGCTTCGCCGCCCTCCAGTCGGGCGATGGCGAGCGCATCCAGGCGATGATCTCGCTCGCGTCGGTCGGCGAGGAATCCCTGCAGCGCTGGAAGGACCTCGTCGATCTCGGCGACCACGTCTTCGTGCGCGGCGAGGTCGTCGCGAGCCGCCGCGGCGAGCTGTCGATCATGGTCGACGACTGGGCGATCGCCGCCAAGGCCGTGCTGCCGCTGCCGAACATGTACCGGGAGCTCTCCGAGGAGAGCCGGGTGCGCAGCCGGTACCTCGATCTCATCCAGCGCGATCAGGCCCGTCGCACGGTCCTCGACCGGGCCAAGGCGGTCGCCTCGGTGCGTGCGACCCTGACGGCCCAGGGATTCATCGAGGTCGAGACCCCGAAGCTCGTCACCCTCCACGGCGGCGCGAACGCGCGCCCCTTCGTCACGCACTCGAACGCGTTCGACACCGAGCTGTACCTCGCCATCGCCCCCGAGCTCTGGCTCAAGCGTGCCGTCGTCGGCGGCATCGACCGGGTGTTCGAGATCGCCCGCAACTTCCGCAACGAGGGAGCCGACTCGACTCACTCGCCCGAGTTCGCCATGCTCGAGGCCTACCAGGCCTACGGCGACTACCACACCATCGCCGACCTCACCCAGCAGCTCATCCAGGACGCCGCCGTGGCCACGAACGGCACGACGACGGTCACCTGGGCGGACGGCACCCGGTACGACCTCGGCGGCGAATGGGCGCGCATCTCGATGTTCGAGTCGCTGAGCGCGGCATCCGGTGTCGAGGTCACCCCCGAGACGCCGCTCAGCGCGCTCAAGGCGCTCGCCGCCCGAGAAGGCGTCGAGGTCAAGCACGAGGTGCACGGCAAGTACGTCGAGGAGCTCTGGGAGCACTTCGTCAAAGGCTCGCTCGAGCACCCGACCTTTGTCATGGACTTCCCGGTCGACACCTCGCCGCTGGTGCGCGACCATCGCTCGAAGCCGGGCATCGTCGAGAAGTGGGACCTCTACGTGCGCGGCTTCGAACTCGCGACCGGGTACTCCGAGCTCGTCGACCCCGTCATCCAGCGCGAGCGCTTCGTCGAGCAGGCCCGCCAAGCCGCGGCCGGCGACGACGAGGCGATGCGCATCGACGAGGACTTCCTCCGCGCCATGGAGTTCGGGATGCCGCCGACTAGCGGCATGGGCATGGGCATCGACCGCCTTCTCATGGCCCTCACCGGCCTCGGCATCCGCGAGACCATCCTGTTCCCGCTCGTGAAGTAGTCGCCCGGTCGCCGACTTCTGCAGATCCGGACGCCCCGGGGCCTTCAGCGGGGGCCGCGGAGGTGCTCGCGCACCTGGCGGTCCCACTCCTCGTCGCTGAGATCGTCGACGGCCTTCGCGTCGCGCTTGTCGGCGCGCGTCCAGCGGAAGAAGAGGAAGGCGATGACGGGGATGTCCGATAGCTCGGCGATGAGCCACAGCGAGTCGCCGGAGAGCTGTTGATCGCGCAGCGGCGAGGGGAACCAGGCGGGCATCCTCGTCGCCATCGCCGTCACGCCGTCGAGCACGTTGTAGTTGATGCGCAGCACGATGCCAGGGATGGCATCGGCGACGAGTTCAGCGAAGGCGATCAGGAATTCGGCGGTGATGGCCATTCCGGAGCGCGAACTCGGGTCCTCGGTGATCGGCAGCGACATCGCCAGCCCGATGAGCGGCACGCCGAGGGTGATGAGCACCGCCCAGCCGGCTTCGAGCCGGAGCGGTGCGGCGAGCGGCGTCAGGAAGACGCCGAAGCCGACAAGGGCGACGAGCGGCGCGATCGTCGTATTGCCGAGCAGCCGCAGCGGCCAGCAGCGCAGCAGCCGTTCCAGCCGGGCGCGGCCGTCCGCGCCGAGCGCGCCGCGCGCGAGCGCGACGGGCTTGCCGAGGGCCATGAGGTAAGGGGTGAGGAAGAGAAGGAACGCGATCCGCGTGGTGAACGCCCAGCGGAGGTCATGCGACCAGACGCCGAGGAATCCGCACTGGATCCAGAGATAGGAGCCGAGCCCGAGCAGGAAGAAGCAGAGCGTGCGGTTGATGCTCCAGCGCCGGCGGCCCTGGTCGTCGGTGGCGGCCTCCGATCGGATGGCGCGGTTGTAGCGCTGCACGCCGGTGAGGTAGAGCACGGCCGCGACGAGGATCGCGGTGATCGCCCAGGGATCGACGCGCCAGGTGGTCAGGATCTCGGCGAGCGGGGGCATGGCTCTAACCTGCCACAGCGAACTGCGAACCGCCGCGCGTACCATTGCGCCATGCCCGTGTACCTGCAGGACAACTGGATCGGATGGCTCTGGAGCCTCGGCCCCATGGCGGTGCTCGGCCTGATCTTCTGGTGGGTCATGGCGGCAATCACCCGAGCCGACCGCAACGAGCGCAAAGCGTACGCAAAGATTGAGGCGGAAGAGCGGGCGAAGCGAGGTCTGCCCGCCAAGTAGGAGGCGTGGTGATCGGCAGGGGCTATCTGACGACGATCGCCCTCGTCCTGCTGCTCCTCATCGACTTCGCGTTCCGCATCGTCGCGATCATCGTCGTCCCGCGCAACCGGCGCCCGAGTTCGGCGACAGCGTGGCTGCTGGCCATCAACATCATCCCGTACCTGGGATTGCTCGTCTTCCTCCTCATCGGCAGCTACAAGCTGCCGCGCGGCCGGCGCCGCAAGCAGCAGCAGATCAACCAGTTCATCCTCGAGTCGACCGAGGGCTCCGCCCAGGTGAGCCGGGCCGAGCACTGGCCGAGTTGGCTGAAATCCGTCGTGCTGCTCAACCGCAACCTCGGCGCGATGCCGCTCGTCGGCGGCAACACTGCAGACCTCCTCACCGACTACCAGCGCTCGCTCGACGCGATGGTCGAGGCGGTCGATCGGGCGGAGCGCACGGTCCACGCCGAGTTCTATATCATGGCGCTCGACGCGACGACAGAGCCCTTCTTCAAAGCCCTCGAGAACGCCGTGCGCCGCGGCGTCACTGTGCGGGTGCTGCTCGACCACCTCGCCTCGCTGCGCGCCAAGGGGCACTTCCGCACCATCCGGCGCCTCAACGCCCTCGCCAAGCTCGGCCTGGTCTGGCATTACATGCTGCCGATCCAGCCGTGGCGCGGCAAGTACCAGCGGTTCGACCTGCGCAACCACCGCAAGCTGCTCGTCGTCGACGGGATCGTCGGATTCCTCGGCTCGCAGAACATCATCGACGCCAGCTACAACAAGCGCGGCAACCTCAGGCGCGGCCTGCAGTGGAAGGAGCTCGTTGCACGCCTCGAGGGTCCGATCGTCGCCGGCCTCAATGCCATCTTCATCACCGATTGGTACGCCGAGACCGACGAGCTGCTGCGTCGCGAGGTGCGTCCGGCGGACGCGCGGCCGGTTGCGGACCCCGCCGACGAGATCGACTGCCAGCTCGTGCCCTCCGGCCCCGGGTTCCGCGGCGAGAACAACCTCCGCCTGTTCCTCTCCCTGCTCTACTACGCGCGGGAGCGGATCGTCATCACGAGTCCGTACTTCGTGCCGGACGAGTCGATGCTCACCGCCATCACGACGGCGAGGGAGCGCGGCGTCGCGATCGATCTCTTCGTCTCGGAGATCAGCGACCAGGTCCTCGTCTATCACGCGCAGCGCTCGTACTACGAGCAGCTCCTGCGGGCCGGAGTGCGCATCTGGATGTACCGGGCGCCGACCATCCTGCACGCGAAGCACTTCACGATCGACGACGAGGTGGCGGTCATCGGCTCGAGCAACATGGACATCCGCTCGTTCCAGCTCAATGCGGAGATCTCGCTCATGGTGCGCTCTCGACGCTTTGTGGCGGAGCTGCGCGCGATCGAGGAGTCCTACCGGGCGAGCAGCCGCGAACTCACCCTCGACGAGTGGCTGCGGCAGCCGCTGCGCGCGGCGATCGTCGACAACCTCGCTCGCCTGACGAGCGCGCTGCAATGAGCCCGGCCTACGGCCGCCCGAGCGCCCGATAGCGCCATCCCGCCGCGCGCCAGGCAGCTGGGTCGAGCACGTTGCGCCCGTCGAGGATCGCCTTGCCGCGGACGAGCTCGCCGGTGGCAGCCGGGTCGAGCGCCCGGTATTCCTTCCATTCGGTGAGCAGCACGACGGCGTCGGCGCCCGCGATCGCCGCAGGCGTCGACTCCATGAACGTCAGCTCGGGGTACTGGCGCCGCGCGTTCGGGATGGCCTTCGGATCGGTCGCGATGACTTCGGCGCCCTGCATCTGAAGCTGCCCGGCGACGTCGAGGGCCGGCGAATCGCGGATGTCGTCGGAGTCGGGCTTGAACGCCAGGCCGAGCACTGCGACGCGCTTGCCGGCGAGCGAGCCGTCGAGGATCTCGCGGGTGAGATCGACCGCGCGGGAGCGGCGGCGCAGGTTGATCGCGTCGACCTCGCGGAGGAAGGTGAGGGCCTGGTCGGCGCCGAGCTCGCCGGCGCGGGCCATGAAGGCGCGGATGTCCTTGGGGAGGCATCCGCCGCCGAAGCCGAGGCCGGCGTTGAGGAAGCGGCGCCCGATGCGGGTGTCGAAGCCGATGGCGTCGGCGAGCTGGGTGACGTCGGCGCCCGTCGCCTCGCACACCTCGGCGATCGCATTGATGAACGAGATCTTCGTCGCGAGGAACGCGTTGGCGCTCACCTTGACGAGCTCGGCCGTCTCGTAGTCGGTCGCGACGAGCGGCGTGCCGTTGCCGAGGGCGACGGTGTACACCTCGTCGAGGGTCTGCTTCGCCTTGATGCCGCCGTCGCCGGTCGGCAGGCCGTAGACCAGGCGGTCGGGGCGCAGCGTGTCCTCGACGGCGAAGCCCTCGCGCAGGAACTCGGGATTCCACGCGAGCTCGGCCGAGGGCTGCGCCGCCTTGACGAGTTCGGCGAGGCGCCGTGCGGTGCCGACGGGGACGGTCGACTTGCCGATGACGACGGCCCCCGGCTTGAGGTGCCTCGCGAGTTCGGTGACGGCCGCGTCGACGAAGCGCAGATCGGCGGCGTTCTCGCCTTTCTTCTGCGGCGTGCCGACCGCGATGAAGTGCGCGTCGTAATCGGCGGCATCCGCCATGTCGGTCGAGAAGCGCAGTCGGCCGGTCGCGCTCGCCTCGGCGAGCAGCTCGGGCAGACCGGGCTCGTAGAACGGTGCCTGGCCGGCGGCGAGGGCGTCGATCTTCGCCTGGTCGACGTCGATTCCGAGGACCTCGTGGCCTAGCTGAGCCATGCAGGCGGCGTGCACCGCGCCGAGATATCCGCAGCCGATGACGGTGATACGCATGACTTCGAGCCTATCCGGCGCCGTCGGCACCGCCTCAGGGCGACATGCGGCGGGACCGGCGCCGCAGGCGCACCGGCCTGGGAATCGCCGCTGATCCCGGCCGGGTCGGTTTCGGGGTTGCCGATGGAGTCGACTCTACGATTGGTCGGTGCGGATTCGCGAGGGGATGGCAGGGGCGTCCGTTGCTGCGCTTGCGCTCCTCCTCGCCGGCTGCGGCGCCCCCGGTCCCGTGCCGTCCACTCCGGTCACGGCCTACCCGGGCGAGCCGCAGGGCGTCGAGGCGCCGGCGTACAGCGCCGGCGGCGTGCCGTTCGCGGTCTGGCTCGACAACGGCGCCGAGTTCGCCGTCACGCTCTACGGGACGACGGCGTGCCCGGCCAGGGCGACCGACTACCGTGTCGACGCGCCCGACGAGGTCGACATCGCGGTCTCCGGGGACTGCCCTCTCGAGTACCTGCCCTACACGACGGTCTTCGCGACGCCGGCATCCGTCGACACGGGGGTGACCGTTCAGTTCACTGCGCAGGGGATGCACTTCTACCTGCCGCCGGCCGGAAAGTAACGCCCACGGCGAACACGGGCAGAGAGCGGCCCCTCGCGTCGTTACCCTCAACGTAACGAGGAGTGGAACCCATGTTTGAACGTTTTACCGACCGAGCCCGTCGCGTGGTTGTCCTGGCCCAGGAAGAGGCCAAGATGCTCAACCACAACTACATCGGCACCGAGCACATCCTGCTCGGCCTCATCCACGAGGGTGAGGGCGTCGCCGCCAAATCGCTCGAGTCGCTCGGCATCTCGCTCGACGCCGTGCGCGAGCAGGTCCAGGACATCATCGGCCAGGGTCAGCAGCAGCCGACCGGCCACATCCCCTTCACCCCGCGCGCCAAGAAGGTCCTCGAGTTGAGCCTGCGCGAGGCGCTGCAGCTCGGCCACAACTACATCGGCACCGAGCACATCCTGCTCGGCCTCATCCGCGAGGGCGAGGGCGTCGCCGCCCAGGTGCTCGTCAAGCTCGGCGCCGACCTCAACCGCGTGCGCCAGCAGGTCATTCAGCTCCTCTCCGGCTACCAGGGCAAGGAGCAGGTGCAGGTCGGCGCGAACGATCAGGCGCAGCCTCAGGGCGGTTCGCAGATCCTCGACCAGTTCGGCCGCAACCTCACCCAGGCCGCGCGCGAGGGCAAGCTCGATCCGGTCATCGGCCGCGAGAAGGAGATCGAGCGCGTCATGCAGATCCTGTCGCGCCGCTCCAAGAACAACCCCGTCCTCATCGGCGAGCCCGGCGTCGGCAAGACGGCCGTCGTCGAGGGTCTTGCGCAGGCGATCGTCGCTGGCAACGTGCCCGAGACGCTCAAGGACAAGCAGTTGTACACCCTCGACCTCGGCTCGCTCATCGCGGGCAGCCGCTACCGCGGCGACTTCGAGGAGCGCCTCAAGAAGGTGACGAAGGAGATCCGCACCCGCGGCGACATCATCACCTTCATCGACGAGATCCACACCCTCGTCGGCGCGGGCGCGGCCGAGGGCGCGATCGACGCGGCCAGCATCCTCAAGCCGCTGCTCGCCCGCGGCGAGCTGCAGACCATCGGCGCGACGACGATCGACGAGTACCGCAAGCACTTCGAGAAGGATGCCGCGCTCGAGCGCCGCTTCCAGCCCATCCAGGTCGCCGAGCCGTCGCTGCCCCACACGATCAACATCCTCAAGGGGCTGCGCGACCGCTACGAGGCGCACCACAAGGTCTCGATCACGGATGGTGCGATCGTCGCCGCGGCCAATCTCTCCGACCGCTACATCAGCGACCGCTTCCTTCCCGACAAGGCCATCGACCTCATCGACGAAGCGGGCGCCCGCCTGCGCCTGTCGATCCTGTCGGCGCCGCCGGAGCTGCGCGAGTTCGACGAGAAGATCGCCGCGGTGCGCGAGAAGAAGGAAGCCGCCATCGAAGGCCAGGACTTCGAGAAGGCCGCCGCACTGCGCGACGAGGAAAAGAACCTCCTCGGCGAGCGGCTGCGCCTCGAGAAGCAGTGGAAGTCCGGCGACGTGAAGACCGCCGCCGAGGTCGATGAAGGGCTCATCGCCGAGGTGCTGGCGCAGGCGACCGGCATCCCGGTGTTCAAGCTGACGGAAGAGGAATCCGCTCGTCTCGTCTTCATGGAGAAGGCGCTGCACCAGCGCGTCATCGGCCAGGACGAGGCGATCGCCGCCCTGTCCAAGACGATCCGCCGCACCCGCGCCGGCCTCAAGGACCCGCACCGCCCCTCGGGCTCGTTCATCTTCGCCGGCCCCACCGGCGTGGGGAAGACCGAACTCGCCAAGGCGCTCGCCGAGTTCCTCTTCGACGACGAGTCGGCGATGATCTCGCTCGACATGTCCGAGTACGGCGAGAAGCACACCGTCTCGCGGCTGTTCGGCGCCCCTCCGGGCTTCGTGGGCTTCGAGGAGGGCGGCCAGCTCACCGAGAAGGTGCGTCGCAAGCCGTTCAGCGTCGTGCTCTTCGACGAGATCGAGAAGGCGCACCCCGACATCTTCAACTCGCTGCTGCAGATCCTCGAGGAAGGTCGCCTCACCGACGGCCAGGGTCGTGTCGTCGACTTCAAGAACACCGTCATCATCATGACGACCAACCTCGGCACCGCGGCGATCAGCGGTGGCCCGGTCGGATTCCAGGCCGAGGGCGAACTCGGTTCGTCGTCGGCGTACGACAAGATGCGCGGCAAGGTCAACGAGGAGCTCAAGAAGAACTTCAAGCCCGAGTTCCTCAACCGCGTGGACGACATCATCGTCTTCCCGCAGCTGACGCGCCCCGAGCTGCGCCAGATCGTCGACCTGTTCATCAAGCACCTCGGCAGCCGCATGCTGGACCGCGACATGACGGTCGAGATCACGGATGCCGGCAAGGACCGCCTCATCGAGGTCGGCTACGACCCGACGCTCGGCGCCCGGCCGCTGCGCCGCGCGGTGCAGCGCGAGGTCGAGGACAGGCTCTCGGAGAAGATCCTCTCCGGTGACCTCGTGGCGGGCGACCATGTGGTGGTCGATTTCGTGGGCGGCGAGTTCGTCTTCGCAACGACCTCGAAGCGCGAGCCGGTCGGTGTCGGGGCGCCTGCTGCGATCGCCGCGACGCCGGAGATCGCCGCCGCCGAGTAACGATCCACGATCGAGCATTCCGCTCGTTGAGCAGAAGAGGGCCGGAGCACTGCTCCGGCCCTCTTCGTGTCGAAGCGCCCCGCTCATCGACTGCTCGCGAAGCGAGTGATGGAGATCAAGGGGCACCGGTAGCCTGGAAACCATGCCCGAGTTCGCCGTCCGCCCCGCGCGCACGCAGGACGTGAGGGCCATCCGCGACATCATCGAGCCGTACGTCGCCGAGCGGATCCTCCTCGGCAAGGAACTCGTGACGCTCTACGAGGCGGTGCCCGAGTTCCGCGTCGCTGAGACGCCGGACGGCGAGATCGTCGGCATCGGCGCACTGCACGTCATCTGGGAGGACCTCGGCGAGGTGCGCACCCTGGCCGCCAAATCGGACTGGCGCGGCCGCGGCATCGGGCACGCGGTCGTCGACCGGCTCGAGGCGGATGCGCGCGCGCTCGGCCTCTCGCGGCTGTTCTGCCTCACCTTCGAGACGGATTTCTTCGCCAAACTCGGATACACCGTCATGGCGGGCGGAGCCGTCGACCCCGAGCTCTACGCCGAGCTGCTGCGCTCGCAGGACGAGGGCGTCGCCGAGTTCCTCGATCTGGCGCGGGTGAAGCAGAACACGCTCGGCAACACCCGGATGATCAAGCACCTCTAGCGCGCCGCCGAAGCCCGGCGAAGCCGCCGATCTAGCATCGCGGTATGGCGGCGCCCCGATCCCCACAGCGGCCGCCGCGCCGCCCGTCGCTGCGGGTGTACCGGCGTCGCCGCGCCGCAGTGCTGCTCGTCGCCCTGATCGCGGTGGTCGCAGTCCTCGCCGTGACGCTCTGGCATCCCTGGTCGCGGTCGGCACCGGAGGCCGCCGCGTCGCCGTCGGTCCTGCCGGGCGTGTCGGCGGGGGCGCCGACGAGCGCGGCGGCGACGCCGACGGTCGCGGCCACCGCCAAGGACGGAGCGCCGTGCACGACGGCCCAGATCGACGTCAGGGCGAAGACCGACCGCACGACCTACGGCTCGGGCGTTCTGCCGAAGCTGCAGTTCACCATCGTCAACACCGGTACGAACACGTGTGCACTCGATGTCGGCACCGACAAGCAGGTCTACTCGATCACCAGCGGCAGCGAGAGGTACTGGGTGTCGACCGATTGCCAGACCGCTGCCCGGAAGACGCTCGTCCTGCTCGTGCCCGGCAAGGCGCTGACGTCGGCCCCGCTGACGTGGCATCGCACCCGCTCCGACAAGAGCGCCTGCACGGCGACCCTGTCGCAGGTTCCCGCCGGCGGCGCCTCCTACCACTTCACCGTCAGTGTCGGCGGCATCGAGGCCAAGAACTCGGTTCAGTTCCTGCTCTATTGACCAAGCGCTTTGGGCACGGCGAATGAGATGTGCAGCGCTGTCTGGTCGATGAGGGTCGTGAAGCCGAGGCGCCCCGCCTCGCTGGCGCGCTGCTTCGCTGACGGCGCGGGCCGGATGTCGCCGGCGAGGCTGATCTCGCCGAAGGCCGCGGTGTCGTTGGCGATCGCGCCGCCATGCACCGCCGAGGCGATGGCGAGGGCGATGGCGAGGTCGGCGGCGGGCTCGACGACCCGCATGCCACCGACGGTGGAGACGTAGACGTCGCTCTTCGCCAGCGACCTCAACCCGTGGCGGCGGTCGAGCACCGCGATGAGCATGGCGACGCGGGAGGCGTCGACGCCGTTCGTCACGCGACGCGGGCTCGGGGAATCCGTCGGCACGACGAGCGCCTGGATCTCGACGGGCAGCGGCCGGCGCCCCTCCATCGTGATCGTCACGCAGGTGCCGGAGACGGGGATGGGCGAGCGTGAGAGGAACAGCCCGGACGGGTCGGGCACCTCGGCGATGCCGTCGCCGGTCATCTCGAAGCAGCCGATCTCGTCGGTCGGGCCGAAGCGGTTCTTCAGTGCGCGCACGAACCGCAGCGGGGTCTGCTTGTCGCCTTCGAACTGGCAGACGACGTCGACGAGATGCTCGAGCAGCCGCGGGCCGGCGATCTGGCCGTCCTTGGTGACGTGACCGACCATGAGGACGGGGATGTTGTGCTCTTTGGCCACGCGGATGAGCGTCACCGCCACCTCCCGCACCTGGGCCGGGCCGCCGGCGAGCCCGTCGACGTTCGAACTCGAGATCGTCTGGACGGAGTCGATGATGACGAGCGCAGGGGAGACCGCCTCGATCTGCCCGATGATCGTCGCCAGGTCGGTTTCGGCGGCGAGGTAGAGCTCGTCGTGGACGGCGGCGGTGCGCTCGGCGCGCAGCCGGACCTGGCTCGCGCTCTCCTCCGCGCTCACGTAGAGCACGCGATTGCCGGCGCGCGCCGCCTGCGATGCGGTCTCGAGCAGCAGGGTCGACTTGCCGACACCGGGCTCGCCGCTGAGCAGGATCGCGGCGCCCGGCACGATGCCGCCGCCGAGCACCCGGTCGAACTCGCCGATGCCGCTCGGCCAGTATGCGACGGATTCCGCGGACACCTCACTGATCGGCCTCGCCTTGCGGCCCTCGCCGATCGTCACCGGCGTGAGCGCGCGCAGCGCGCCGGCGGGTTGGCCGGCCTCGGCCACCGTGTTCCACTCACCGCAATCGGGGCAGCGCCCCACCCACTTCGACCCCGACCAGCCGCAGTCGCCGCAGCGGAAGAGGGTCTGGGTTCTGGCCATGCGGTCAGCCTAGGGATGGCCTCCGACATCGCTCGGCGCGCGCCGCCGGAGCGTCGCGAGAGGGCGGTCGGCACGGCGTTGATCCGACGTGCCGATCGGATTAGCGCCGCGGCGCCTGGCTCACGTAAACTCGTCCGCGGTGACGTGTCCGAGCGGCCGAAGGAGCATGTCTCGAAAACATGTGATGGTTTGCGCCATCCGTGGGTTCAAATCCCACCGTCACCGCCAAGAGACCCCGGTCAATGACTGGGGTCTCTCGCGTTAGATGCGCGACATCTGCGGCCATGCATGGATGCGTCGTGTACCCGATGGTGTACCCGATGCAGTCAGTCGTCGTGCTCTAAAGATTTGCGAGTACCTGCGAGCAGACGCAGAAAAGCGCCCCCGCGTCACCTGATAGCCAGAGGCTATTGGCGGCGCGGGGGCGTTCCGGTGGTGCGGGGTTTACGGCTGGATGTGTGCCTTCGCGATGAGGGCCTGCACGGTGCTGAAGAGGGTGATGATCTCGCCGCCGAGTTCGGCGTACTTCCCGGTGAGGACCGCGATGACGGCGAGGCCGACCGACGCGGCGACGCCGAGCGCGACGCCGGTGTCGTAGATGGCAGCCCTCGCCTTGGGCGGGAGCTTCGAGATGGCGGTCTGGGCGTCCGCGACGAGCGTGGGGTCGGTGGCGATGTTCTGGATGACGGTCGTCGCCTTCTGGATCGGGTCAGGCGTGGGGGTGGGGATTGTCATTGTTGTCTCCGTTCTCCGCCATGTTGGCGAGAGCTAGCAGGGTAGGGATGTTAAGTAGGTCCGCGAGGGGGACGTCATGGGCGGGCACGCCAGGCCCCCATCTGTGTGAGTGCTTTGACGTGGGCGAGGTCGAGCATGTGGCGGGC
>NZ_DAIEII010000050.1:0-8454 GCF_027352875.1 Gryllotalpicola sp. | reverse complement strand
TCGTACGGCCTCGCCTACGGCCTCAGCGCCTTCGGCCTGTCCAAGCAGCTGCGCATCTCGCAGGGCGAGGCGAAGAAGCTCATGGACGACTACTTCAGCCGCTTCGGCAAGGTGCGCTCGTTCCTGCGCGACACCGTCGAGAAGGCGAAGACCGACGGCTACACCGAGACCATGTTCGGCCGGCGCCGCCCGTTCCCCGACTTCGCAAGCCCCAACCGGGTGCTGCGCGACAACGCCGAGCGCGCTGCCCTCAACTCGCCGCTGCAAGGGGCGGCGGCCGACATCATGAAGATCGCGATGACGAACGTCGCCGCCGACCTGCGCTCCCAGGCGCTGACGAGCCGTCTGCTCCTCCAGGTGCACGACGAGCTCGTGCTCGAGGTCGCCCCGGGGGAGTGGGCCGCGGTTCGCGACATCGTCGTGCACCGCATGTCGGGCGCCGCCGAGCTCACGGTGCCACTCACCGTGCAGGTCGGCAGCGGCGTCAACTGGGACCAGGCTGCGCACTAGCCTGGCACCATGACGGAACCCCGCCCGCAGACCGGGCTCGACCGCATCGCGGAATCCTGGCTCGACACCCAGCTCGACCTCGCCCCCGAACTGCGCGTCATGATCGGCCGCCCGGGCCGCGAAGGGGAGTACGCCGACTATTCGCCGGCGGGCGAGGCGGCGGCAGCCGAAGCCGCGCAGGCTGCCCTCGCGCAGGCGCGCGAGGCGACCCCGGTCGACGATGTCGACGTCGTGACGAAGCTCGAGCTGGTGCGCGAGCTCGAGCTCCGGCTCGAGTCCTACCAGGCGGGCCTCTGGCAGCGCGACCTCAACAACATCTCCTCGCCGCTGCAGGGCATCCGCGACGTCTTCGACCTCTCGCCGCGCGCGGCCCTCGCCGACTGGGAGGTCATCGCCAGGCGCCTCGGCAACGTTCCGGCGGCGGTGCGCGGGTACACCGAGTCGCTGCGCTACGGGATGACGCACGGCAACGTT
Source organism: Gryllotalpicola sp. (assembly GCF_027352875.1). Taxonomy (NCBI): domain Bacteria; kingdom Bacillati; phylum Actinomycetota; class Actinomycetes; order Micrococcales; family Microbacteriaceae; genus Gryllotalpicola; species Gryllotalpicola sp. The sequence goes on along the minus strand of NZ_DAIEII010000050.1, from coordinate 7,470 downwards.
CCCGCCATCCGCCAGGTCACGGTCGGGATCGCGCAGGCCGACGAACTGCAGGCGCCGACCGGGTTCTTCGGCACGCTCGCCAGGGACGCGGCGCTCGACGGCGTCGAGCTGCCGGAATCCCTTCAGGCCGAGCTCGACAAGAACGCCAAGGCGGCGCAGGCGGCGTACGGCGACCTCTCCTACTTCCTCGACGATGAGCTCGCCCATCTCGCGCCCGCCGCGGACGGCGTCGGGCGCGAGCTCTACCAGCTCGCCTCGCGCTCCTTCGTCGGCGCGACACTCGACCTCGACGAGACCTACGAGTGGGGCATCGACGAGCTGCGACGCATGCGCGAGGAGATGGAGCGCACCGCCGGCGAGATCACGCCCGGCGCGACGGTCGCCGAGGCGATCGCGTTCCTCAAGGCCGATGAGTCGCGCAACCTGCACGGCACCGATGCCCTCAAGGCGTGGATGCAGGGCAAGAGCGACGAGGCGCTGCGCGAGCTCGGCGCGACCCACTTCGACATCCCGCGCGAGCTCTACGCGCTCGAATGCATGATCGCTCCGACGCAGCATGGCGGCATCTACTACACGGCGCCGACCGACGACTTCTCCAGGCCGGGCCAGATGTGGTGGAGCGTTCCGCCCGGCGTCGAGACCTTCCAGACCTGGAGCGAGCTCACGACGGTGTACCACGAGGGCGTTCCCGGCCACCACCTGCAGCTCGGCATGGGCGTCTACAACAAGGCGCAGCTCAACGCCTGGCGGCGCACCCAGTTCATCTCCGGCCACGGCGAGGGCTGGGCGCTGTACGCCGAGCGCCTCATGGAGCAGCTCGGATTCCTCAAGGATCCGGCCGAGCGGCTCGGCATGCTCGACGGCCAGCGGATGCGCGCGACCCGGGTCGTGCTCGACATCGGCGTTCATCTCGGCAAGCGGCGCCCCGACGGTCAGGGCGTCTGGACGGGCGATTACGCCTACGAGTTCTTCGCCGAGAACGTGCTCGACGGCGACGGTCCGACCGGTCGTTTCGAGGTGACCCGCTACCTCGGCTGGCCGGGCCAGGCGCCGTCCTACAAGGTGGGCCAGCGCTTCTGGGAGGACCTGCGCGATGAGGTGAAGCGCCGCGAGGGCGCCGCCTTCGACATCAAGGCCTTCCACAAGAAGGCTCTCGACCTCGGCGGCGTCGGCCTCGACACTCTCCGCGTGGCAATGCTGGGCTGATGACCGCTCCGCTCGCATTCTGGTCGACGCCGACCGGCGACGTGCTCGGCGCACTCGGCACCAGCGCCACCGGGCTCAGCGCCGGCGAGGCCAGGACCCGCCTCGCCGCCCGCCGCCCGCACGGCCCCCGCAGGATGCCGGGCTGGCTGCGCAGCCTCATCCGCCAGTTCGCGAGCCCGATCATCCTCATCCTCATCACCGCGACGATCGTCTCGATGGCGCTCGGCGACCCGCTCGACGGCTCGATCATCCTCGCCATCGTCACCCTCTCGGGGCTGCTCGGCTTCTTCCAGGAGGCCCGCGCCGGCAACGCCGTCGCCGAACTCCTCGCCAGCGTCCAGGTGACCGCAGACGTGCTCCGCGACGGCGCCCCGGCGAGCGTCCCGGTCGCCGAACTCGTTCCGGGCGACGTCGTGCTGCTCAGCGCCGGCTCGGTCGTGCCCGGCGACTGCCGGCTCCTCGACGGCGATGAGCTCCAGGTCGACGAATCCGCCCTCACCGGCGAGGCCTTCCCCGCCGAGAAGGACCCCGACGCCGAGGTGCACCTCGACGCGCCGCTCGCGCAGCGCGCCAACAGCGTGTTCTTCGGCAGCCACGTCGTCTCGGGCGAGGCGCACGCCGTGATCGCGACCGTCGCCGCCGACACCCAGTACGGCGCCATCACGCACGACCTCCGCGAGCACACCTCGACGGCGTTCGAGAAGGGCATCACCCGTTTCGGGATGCTGCTCGTCTGGCTCATGGTGGTGCTGTCGCTCTTCATCTTCGCGGTGAACGCCATCGCCGGCCGCGGCATCATCGCGGCGATGCTCTTCGCCGTCGCCCTCGCGGTCGGCATCACCCCGCAGCTGCTGCCGGCGATCGTGTCGCTGAGCCTGTCCTCCGGTGCGCGGCGCCTCGCGGCGAGCAAGGTCATCGTCAAGCGCCTCGACGCCATCGAGGACCTCGGCACCATCACCGTCCTCGCCACCGACAAGACCGGCACCCTCACCGAGGGCGCGGCCCGGCTCGACAAGGCGATCGATCCCGCAGGAGCGGAGAGCGAGCGCACGCTGCGGCTCGCGAGCCTCAACGCGGGCCTCCAGACCGGCTTCGCCAACCCGCTCGACGCCGCGGTGCTCGCCCGCTCGCCGCTTCCGGTCGGCAGCGTCGCGCTCGACGAGGTGCCGTACGACTTCAAGCGCAAGCGGCTCAGCGTCGTGACTGCGGTCGACGGCGTGCCGACGCTCATCACGAAGGGCGCTCTCGCCTCGGTCCTCCAGGTCTGCACCGCGGCGCCGGCGGGCGTCGAGCGGCTCTTCGAATCGCTGTCCGACGACGGATTCCGCGTGCTCGGCATCGCGTCCCGCCCGCTCGCCGCGGGCGAGGTGGTCGACCGCAGCGCCGAGGTCGGCATGACCCTCGAAGGCCTGCTGTGCTTCCTCGACCCGCCGAAGGCCAGTGCGGCGGATGCGCTCCGGGATCTGGAATCCCTCGGGATCAGCATGCGCCTCATCACCGGCGACAACGCGCGCGTCGCTGTCGCTGTCGCCAAGGCGGTCGGCCTCGACACCGCGAAGGTGCTCACCGGTTCCGAGATCGACAGGCTCGGCGCGGCCGGCCTTGCGCAGGCGGCGCGCGACACCTACGTCTTCGCCGAGGTCGAGCCGGACCACAAGAAGCGCATCGTCCAGGCGCTCAGGACCCTGGGGGAGTCGGTCGCGTTCCTCGGCGACGGCATCAACGACACGCCGGCGCTCCACGTCGCCGATGTCGGCATCTCCGTCGACACCGGCGTCGACGTCGCCAAGCAGGAGGCGGCCGTCGTCCTCCTCGACAAGGGCCTCGACGTGGTCGCCGATGGCGTGCGGCTCGGCCGCCAGACCTTCGCGAACACGCTGAAGTACATCCGCATGTCCACGAGCTCCAACTTCGGCAACATGCTGTCGATGGCGATCGCCAGCATGTTCCTGCCGTTCCTGCCGCTGCTGCCGCGGCAGATCCTGCTGCTCAACTTCCTCGGCGACCTGCCGTCGACGACTCTCGCCGCCGACTACGTCGACCCGGAGCGCCTGGCGCAGCCGGTGAAGTGGGACCTCAAGGAGATCCGCCGCTTCATGTTCGTGTTCGGTCCGGTCTCCACCTGCTTCGACCTCCTCACCTTCGGGGTGCTGATCTGGGGCGTCCACGCCGATGAGATGCTCTTCCAGACCTCGTGGTTCGTCGTCTCGACGCTGACCGAGGTCAGCGCGCTGTTCTCACTGCGCACCACGCGCCCGATCTGGCGGTCCCGGCCCGCGCTGGCCCTGGCGATCGCAGCCATTCTCGTGGGCGCGATCGCCGTCGCCATGCCGTACGTTCCATTCATCGCCGAGCCGATGGGATTGATCCCGCTCGACGGCCCGGTCCTCGCCGCCCTCGCGGTCATCGCCCTGGCGTACATCGCCGCGAACGAGATCGCGAAGGCGTTCTTCTTCCGTCGGCAACGGCGCGCGCAGCGCAGCGGGTGACCGCTCCGCCGAGCCGACGGCGGCAACCCTGCTGCGGGCGTTCGGCGAGACGGAAATCAGGTCGCGAATTCGCGCAGGTCGATCGTCTCGTCGGCGAGCAGATCCGCATCGACGGCCTGGCCGCGCCGGAGAATCGCCATCGCCCGCCGCATCTCCCGGTTGCGATTGAGCGTGACCGCCGCGACCGGAACACCGTCCCGCAGATAGAACGCCAGCGCGTCCCGCGCCGTGAGGTCCCCGCGCACCGCGAGCCGATCCCAGCCCGTGTGCATGCCGGCGTACTGCAGGGCGAGGTCGTACTGGTCCGACCACACCCACGGGATGGTCGAGTAGGGGTCGCCGCGACCGAGAACGCTCCGTGCCGCGACCGCGCCGTGGTCGACCGCATGTGTCCAGTGCTCCGTGCGCAGGCGGCGTCGGTAGAACGGATGGGCGTGGTTGGCGACATCCCCCGCGGCGTACACGTTCGGCACCGACGTCCGGGCGTATTCATCGACCAGGATGCCGTTGTCCACCGCCACCTGCGTTCCGGTGACCACCGCTGTGTCGGGCACCATCCCCACCCCCACGACCACGAGGTCGGCACGCAGCCGACGGCCCGAGGTGGTAGCGACCTCGGTGACCCGGCCATTCGCGCCGTCGAAGCCGACGACGCCGTCGCCGAAGATCATCTCCACTCCGTGCTCGGCGTGAAGCTCGCCGACCACCCTGCCGATCTGCTCCCCGAGGACGCGCTCCAGAGGCGTCGACAGCGGCTCGACGATCGTGACTGCGAGCCCACGGCTTCGCAGTGTGGCCGCGACCTCGGCGCCGATGAAGCCCATCCCGACCACGACCGCGTGCTCAGCATCGGCCGACCACTCGCGCAGAGCGTCGCTGTCGGCGCGGGTGCGCAGTCCGAACACTCCGTCGAGTTCGGCCCCCGGCACCCGCAACGCCCGCGAACGCCCTCCCGTCGTCAGGATCACCGCGTCGGCACGCACGGACGAGCCGTCGTCGAGTGCGACGGACTGCTCGGCCGGGCGCAGGGCCACGACACGGCTCCCCAGCCTGAGGTCGATGTCGCGGTCGGTCCAGAAGCCCTCCGGTCTCAGGTTCAGGTCGTCCGCGGCGACCGTCCCGGCCAGGTAGCCCTTCGACAGCGGGGGGCGGTCGTACGGCGGAACGACTTCCTCGCCCAGCAGCACCACGCGGCCGTCGTACCCCTCCGCACGCAGCGTGGTCGCCGCCGACACTCCTGCCGCCGACGTCCCCACGATCGCCACGACGGCGGGAGTGCTCACGATGCTGCCGCGTCGTCGATCCGCGGGTCGATCAGCAGGTCGTCGCCTTCGACGGCGAGTTCGTAGACGCCCAGCGGCTCCCACGGCGGTCCGCCCAGCACCTCGCCGGTCGCGGGATCGAACTCCCCGAAGTGGCACGTGCAGACCAGCTTGCCGTCTTCCAGCTCGCCCTCGTCGGAGAACGTGCAGGACTCGTGCGTGCACCAGTTGTCGAACGCGTACAGTTCACCATCGACGTTCGCGACGGCCAGTTCGCGGCCGGCGACCGTGAACGCCTTGATCTCACCCGGTCCGACCTCGGAAGCCCGGCCCGCATTGATCAGTCCCATCGTCGCCCCTTCGCGATCGATCCGGTAGCCCGCACCGCAGGTGAGGGCTGGATGCTGCCCGACGCTCCACCAGCGCGGCGTCGTCAGCACCCGGCGGCGAGCCTAACCCGCCGGGGGTGAGCGCTGTCAACCCCCGGCGGCTGGGAGAACCTGAGAAGGTCTTGTGCGGTCGGATGAATGAGCCGATACTGAGGGGGCCGGACACCGCCGTCGGGCTTGATTCATCCGATGGTGTCTCGATGGTGTCGGCGCCACCGGATAGATCAGATCACAAAGGAGTGAGCATGACACTCATCGAGAACCAGCAGAACGGTCTGACAGCCGACCTGTTCCGTGCGATCGAGGGCGCGCAGTTGCGCGACATCAGCGACGTCGACATCAACGACGTCATCAACAAGTACATCTACAACCAGATTGCCGAGCAGCCCTCGTACGTCGAGCAGTACAAGCGCTATCTCAAGCAGCGCTGGGACGTGTACGACATCGACTTCAGCCAGGACTACAAGGACTGGCACGAGAACATGACCGAGGCCGAGAAGAGCTCGTTCCTGGCGATCGCATCCGGGTTTCACCACGGCGAGCGTCAGGTCGAGGTCGAACTGCCCGTCTTCATGCTCGGCGGCAGCGAGGATCAGAAGCTGTTCATCTCGAGCCAGATCGAGGATGAGGCGCGTCACACCGTCTTCTTCGACCGCTTCTACCATGAAGGGGTCGGACTGGAGGGCGACCTCATGGAGGTGCTCGACCAGTCGTTCGAGTGGGTCGGCGAGACGTTCATCGGTCCGTTCGGTCTGCTCGCCTATCAGGCGGACGCCCTGCTGAAGAACCCCGACGACCTCAAGCTACGGGTGCAGTACGCGACGAACTACATGCTCTGGATCGAGGGCGTCCTCGCCGTGTCGGTGATGCAGATCACCCTGCGGTATGCGCGCCAGCACAAGGTGCTTCCGGGGTACTACGCGGGCTTCACGCTCACTGCGCGCGACGAGGCCCGCCACGTCCAGGCGGGGCTGAGGTTCCTCACCGAGGCCATCGAACAGGATCCCACGCTCATCCGCGAGGTTCACGACACGCTCCGCACTCTGCTGCTGATGAGTTCCACTTCGAGCCAGTACGTGGCGTACGAGCCCATCGGCTGGACCCGTGACGACGTGCAGGCCATGTTCATCACCCAGTTGGTGCGCAAGATGGACCTCATCGGACTGGAGTTGCCGCCCGATCTGGCCGGCATGGTCCAGAACATCTCCGCCGACAACGCGATCGGAGGCTGAGCGATGTCGAGGGTCTTCACCGACCAATGGGCGGCCGACGTCCAGGCGCGTCTGTCGCAGGGATTCACCCCGCAGGACCGGGAGGGACGGCTGCCGGATTACTGGGAGTGGATCGACACCGCCTCGTCCACCTTCTCGGGGGTGCTCGCCCTCGGCGCGGTGCCCGTGAAGGGGGATGACCTGGACGCCGGCGAATTCGTCGCGATCCGGATCGCGGCCGGCGCGGTGCAGGAGGTTCGTGTGATCACGCCGAGCGAGGCGCGCGACAGCGACTACCTCCTGGTGGGCACGTACGAGAGTTGGCAGAAATTCCTCGGCGGCTACGACGCGGCCCGCACCGTCATGTACCGTCACCTGCAGTTGCATCACGGCAACCTGCTGACCTTCTTCAACCGTGTGTACTACTGGATCCAGTTGCTCTCGCTGCTGCACCAGGTGCCCTCGGAGGTCGTCGTTCGCGAGACTGCGGCCGCCTGACCGGCAGCGACGCGGGGTCGACCATCGTCAGGTCGGCCCCGCGTCGCGATGTCACGGCCGCCCGGATGCGGAAAGCTCATCGAGGTGCGCTGCCCATGTGGGGGGCACTCCAGGTGACCCTCGTTGCGGCCTGGCGCGTCGTTTCCTGCGGACGTAGACTGGAACGTCACTCGTGTGACATCCGATATCCGCCCGTCTCAGGCGGCAACACACACACTCCTCGATCAGCGAGTTGCGCGAAGCGCGCATCGAAACGATCGCCGGCCGTGCGCCTGAGGCCCGATCCCAATCCGTAAGAGAGCAACCACTCAATGGCAACCGCAACGACCGCCCAGGCGACCAAGCAGATCGCAGTCAACGACATCGGCTCTGCTGACGACTTCCTCGCCGCGGTCGAAAAGACCCTGAAGTTCTT
>NZ_DAIEII010000048.1:0-9656 GCF_027352875.1 Gryllotalpicola sp. | reverse complement strand
GTGACGAGCCACCGCCTCCTCGTCCGCGCCGGCTACATCCGCCGTCAGGCGCCGGGGATCTTCGCGTGGCTGCCGCTGGGCCTCCGGGTCAAGGCCAAGATCGAGCACATCATCCGCGAGGAGATGGCCGCGGCCGGCGCTTTCGAGGTGCACTTCCCGGCGCTGCTGCCGCGGGAGCCGTACGAGATCACGAACCGCTGGACCGAGTACGGCGACGGCATCTTCCGTCTCAGGGACCGCAAGGGTGCCGACTACCTGCTCGCGCCGACGCACGAGGAGGTCTTCACCCTGCTCGTGAAGGACCTCTACTCGTCCTACAAGGACCTGCCGCTCGCGATCTACCAGATCCAGGACAAGTACCGCGACGAGGCCCGCCCGCGCGCCGGCCTCCTGCGCGGCCGCGAGTTCACCATGAAGGACGCCTACTCCTTCGACTACACCGACGAGGGCCTCGCCGAGAGCTACCAGCGGCAGCGCGACGCCTACGAGCGCATCTTCACGCGCCTCGGCCTCTCGTACGTCATCGTGCAGGCGGATGCCGGCGCGATGGGCGGCTCGCGCTCCGAGGAGTTCCTCCACCCCACCCCCGTCGGCGAGGACACCTTCGTGCAGTCACCGGGCGGCTACGCCGCCAACGTCGAGGCGTTCCGCACCCTGCCGAGCCGCCCGATCGCTGTCGACGGCCTGCCCGCGGCAGTCGTCCACGACACCCCCGACACCCCCACGATCGCGACGCTGGTGGATGCCGCGAACGTCGGCCACCCTCGCGCGGACCGCCCGTGGCGGGCATCCGACACCCTCAAGAACGTCGTACTCGCGCTCACGCACCTCGACGGCACCCGCGACCTCGTCGTCGTGGGCCTTCCCGGTGATCGCGAGGTGGACGAGAAGCGTGCCGAGGTCGCGTTCGCGCCGGCGGCGGTCGAGGCGGCGACGGACGCCGATTTCGCCAAGAACCCCGGCCTCGTCAAGGGCTACATCGGCCCGGTCAGGGGCGGCGAAGCGGTTCTCGGCGAGGCCGGCTCGACCGGTATCCGTTACCTCCTCGACCCCCGCGTCGTCGACGGCACCGCCTGGATCACCGGCGCCAACGAGCCCGGCCGACACGCCTTCGACCTCGTCGCGGGCCGCGACTTCGCGGCCGACGGTACCGTCGATATCTCGAACGTCGTCGACGGCGACCCCGCCCCGGACGGCTCCGGCCCGGTGTCGATCGAGCGCGGCATGGAGATCGGTCACGTCTTCCAGCTCGGCCGCAAGTACGCTCAGGCCCTCGGTCTGCAGGTGCTCGACGAGAACGGCAAGCTCGTCACCGTCACGATGGGCTCCTACGGCATCGGGGTGACGCGCATCCTCGCGGTCATCGCCGAGGAGAACAACGACGATCGCGGCCTCATCTGGCCCGCCGCCGTCGCCCCGTTCGACGTCCATGTCGTGGCGACCGGCAAGGATCCGGCGGCCTATGACCTCGCGGAATCCCTCATCGAGGAACTCGAGATCGCGGGCCTGGAGGTGCTCTACGACGACCGCGAGAAGGTCTCGCCGGGCGTGAAGTTCGCCGATGCCGAGCTCATCGGCATGCCGCGCGTTATCGTCGCCGGGCGCGACGCGGCGAGTGGCGTCGTCGAGGTGTGGGATCGCCGCTCGGGTGAGCGCGTCTCGCTTCCCGTCGCCGAGGCGATCGCGTCGCTCGGGTGACCGCGGGCATATTCGGGGCGTTCGAGCGGTTGGCTGAGCTGTGACCAAGAAGATCGGCTACCTCTCGTTCGGCCACTGGACGAACTCGCCCTACAGCAAGGCGCGCAGCGCGTCGGACATGCTGTTGCAGGCGATCGACCTCGCCGTGGAGGCGGAGCAGATCGGCATCGACGGGGCGTACTTCCGGGTCCACCACTTCGCCCATCAGCACGGCAACCCCTTCCCGCTGCTCGCTGCCATCGGTGCGCGCACGAGCCGCATCGAGATCGGCACCGGCGTGATCGACATGAGGTACGAGAACCCGCTTTACGCCGCGGAGGAATCCGCCTCCGCCGACCTCATCTCGGGCGGACGGCTGCAGCTCGGGATCTCGCGCGGCTCGCCCGAGCAGGTGATCGACGGCTACCGGTACTTCGGTTATCAGCCCCGCGAGGACGACCCCTCGGGGGAGAAGCTCGCGCGCGGCAACTTCGAGGTGTTCCTCAGCGCGATCCAAGGTGCGCGGTTCGCCGAGCCCAACCCGCGCCCGATGTTCCCCAACCCCCACGCCGGTCCTCTGAGCATCGAGCCGCAGTCGCCGGGTCTGCACGAGCGCATCTGGTGGGGTGCCAGCTCGCAGAAGACGGCGGAATGGGCGGCGCAGCTGGGCGTGAACCTCCAGTCGTCGACCCTCGTCGTGCACGAGTCGAACGAGCCTTTCCACGTGCAGCAGCGCAAGCAGATCGAGGCCTACCGCGCGGCGTGGAAGGAGGCGGGGCACGAGCGCGAGCCGCGCGTCTCGGTGAGTCGCAGTATCTTCGCCCTGGTGGACGAGCAGGACTGGCAGTTCTTCGGGCATGACCGGGAGAGCGCGGACCAGGTCGGCGGCATCCCCGACGTAGGCCAGGCGATCTTCGGGCGTTCCTATGCCGGCCCGCCGGACCAGCTGGTGGAGGAGTTGAAGCAGGACGAGGCGATCCAGGCGGCGGATACCCTGCTGCTCACCATCCCCTCGCAGCTCGGTGTCGAGTACAACCTGCATGCCCTCGACTCGATACTCAAATACGTCGCGCCCGAGCTCGGCTGGCGCTGACAGGTCCTAGCCGGTCCATAGCGGATGCTCAGCCCGCTCCTGGCGTGGGAATCGGTCCGTCCGGTAGGCTGGCGGGTCAACCCGCGTCTGCCGGCGGGCTCAACTGAACACGACTGGACAAGGGGAGGCCGAGAGTGGACATCGACCTCAGCGTGCTTCGACAGATGGAGCGCGAGCGCGAGATCCCGTTCGAGGAACTGGCGCACATCATCGAGCAGGCGATTCTCACCGCCTATCTCAAGCACACCGGCCAGGCGGACCACCGCCGCCCCCACGGGGACGCGGCAGCAGCCCCCGTCGCGCCCGCCGCTCGCGTCGAGCTCGACCGCAAGACCGGGCACGTCACCGTGTTCGTTCCCGAACTGGATGACGAGGGCAACGTCGTCGGCGAGGCCGAGGACAGCCCCAGCGATTTCGGCCGCATCGCGGCCTACGCGGCCAAGCAGGTCATCAACCAGCGGTTGCGCGACATCCAGGACGAGTCCGTGCTCGGCGAGTTCAAGGGCCGCGAGGGCGACATCGTCGCCGGGGTCATCCAGCAGGGCCCGAACCCGCGCATGGTTCACGTCGACCTCGGCGCGGTGGAGGCGATCCTGCCCCCGGAGGAGCAGGTGCCGGGCGAGGAGTACGCCCACGGCAGCCGCATCCGCGTCTACGTGACCAAGGTCGAGAAGGGCCTCAAGGGCCCGTCCATCACGGTCTCGCGCACCCACCCCGCGCTGGTGCGCAAGCTCTTCGCGCTCGAGGTGCCCGAGATCGCGAGCGGATTGGTCGAGATCGTGTCGCTCGCGCGCGAGGCCGGCCACCGCACCAAGATCGCGGTCAGGGCCACCGAGCCCGGCGTGAACGCGAAGGGGGCCTGCATCGGCGAGATGGGGTCGCGGGTGCGCTCCGTCACCGCGGAGCTCAACAACGAGAAGATCGACATCGTCGACTACTCGCCGGATCTTGCGACGTTCGTCGCCAGCGCGCTGAGCCCCGCGAAGGTCACCAGAGCTTTCGTCGTGGACGAGAGCATCAAGGCGGTGCGCGCGCTCGTGCCCGACTACCAGCTGTCGCTTGCGATCGGCAAAGAGGGCCAGAACGCCCGGTTGGCCGCCAAGCTCACGGGCGCGAAGATCGATATTCAGCCTGATAGGGCTGAATAACGGTCTTCGCGAAAGGCGGCAGCCCCGGCGGATGCCGGTGGCATCCGCCGTCGATCCGGCAGAGTGCGAGACGCGAGGGGCCGTCGGCCCGGTGTGAAGTGAGGTCTAGGATGGAACCGATCAGAACGTGCGTAGGCTGCCGTTCCCGTTCCCCCCGGTCCTCGCTTCTGAGGGTCGTAGCCTTGGGTTCCGAACTCGTTCCCGACGAGCGATCCCGGCTTCCCGGCAGGGGCGCGTGGCTGCATCCGACCATGGACTGCTTTCGCAAGGCGCTTGGGCGCCACGCTTTCGGGCGTGCGCTTCGCACCACGGCCCCGCTCGACGCGCGGCCACTAGAGAACAGGCTGAATGGCTGATGGACAACTAATGAGCGGCTCGAAATGAGACCCGTCCACCACTAACGCCTGCCCTGATCCGGGGGCAGGCCCCGGATTAGGAGAAATGTGGCTGTCAAACCACGCGTGAGCGAGATCGCCAAAGAGCTCGGCATCGAGAGCAAGATGGCGGTTGAGATCCTCAACGACCAGTTGAAAGAGTTCGTCAAGACTCCGTCGTCGACGATCGAGCCGCCGGCGGTGCGCAAGCTCAAGTCGTACGTCGGCGAGCACCCCGAGATCGTGACCAAGGCGGCCGGGGACTCGGCTCCGGTGGCGAAGCCTGCCCCTGCGGCGCCGAAGCCGGCACCGGTCGTGGAGCCGCCCGCCGCACCCGTCGCCGCTCCGGTGGCGGCACCCGCACCAGCACCCGCACCCGCACCCACGGCCGAGCCGGCGGCTCCGGCAGCGCACGCTGAGGCGCCGAAGCCGGATTCCCCGCGGCCGACTTCCGGAAGCCCGCGCCCGGGCAACAACCCGTTCGCCTCGAGCCAGGGCATGGGTCAGCGCCCTGCCGGCCCGCGCCCGGGCAACAATCCGTTCGCCTCGAGCCAGGGCATGGGTCAGCGCCCGAGCCCGGCCAACATCCCGCGGCCCGGCGGCGGAGCCATCCCGCGCCCCGGCGGCGGAACGGGCGTCCCGCGTCCGGGTGCCCCGCGCCCCGGTCAGGGCGTCCAGCGCCAGGGTGCTGCCGGTGGCACCGGTCGTCCCGGCGCACCCGGCCGTCCCGGAGCTCCGCGTCCGGGCGGTGCCGGCGGCGGATTCCGCCAGGGCGCCGGCACGGGCGCACCCGCGGGCGGCTTCGCCGGTCGTCCCGGCGGTGGCGGCGGTCGTGGTCGCGGGGGCGGCACCGCCGGCGCATTCGGCCGTGGCGGCAGCAAGAGCAGGGCGCGCAAGTCGAAGCGGACGAAGCGCCAGGAATTCGAGATGCGGGAAGCCCCGACGCTCGGCGGCGTCAGCGTTCCTCGCGGCGACGGCAGCACCATCGTCCGCCTGCGCCGCGGCGCCTCCATCTCCGACTTCGCGGAGAAGATCGACGCGAGCCCGGGCAACCTCGTCACGGTGCTGTTCCACCTCGGCGAAATGGCGACGGCGACCGAGTCGCTCGACGAGGCCACCTTCGAGATCCTCGGCGACGAGCTGGGCTACAAGATCCAGATCGTCTCGCCCGAGGACGAGGACAGGGAGCTCCTCGAGGGCTTCGACATCGACCTCGACGCCGAGCTCGAGGACGAGGACGACGACGTGCTGCAGGTGCGGCCGCCGGTCGTCACCGTCGTCGGCCACGTCGACCACGGCAAGACGCGCCTCCTCGACGCCATCCGCAAGACCAACGTCGTCGCGGGCGAGGCAGGCGGCATCACCCAGCACATCGGCGCCTACCAGGTGTGGACCGAGCACGAGGGCCTCGAGCGCGCCATCACCTTCATCGACACCCCGGGCCACGAGGCGTTCACCGCCATGCGCGCCCGCGGGGCGCAGGTCAGCGACATCGCGATCCTCGTCGTCGCGGCGGACGACGGCATCATGCCGCAGACGATCGAGGCGCTGAACCACATGCAGGCGGCCGATGTGCCCATCGTCGTCGCCGTGAACAAGATCGACAAGCCCGATGCCAACCCGGCCAAGGTGCGCCAGCAGCTCACCGAATTCGGGCTCGTGGCCGAGGAGTACGGCGGCGACACCATGTTCGTCGACGTCTCGGCGCGCGACGGCATCGGCATCGCCGAGCTCCTCGACGCGGTACTGCTCACCGCGGATGCCGGGCTCGACCTCCGTGCGAACCCCGACAAGGCCGCGCGCGGCGTCGCCATCGAGGCGAAGCTCGACCGGGGCCGCGGTTCGGTGGCGACCGTCCTCATCCAGTCCGGCACGCTGCACGTCGGCGACTCGATCGTCGCGGGAACCGCGTACGGCCGTGTCCGCGCGATGCTCGACGAGAACGGCGACGCCGTCCCCGAGGCGCTGCCGTCCCGCCCGGTGCAGGTGCAGGGCCTCTCCAGCGTCCCGCGCGCCGGAGACACGTTCATCGTGACGGACGACGACCGCACCGCCCGCCAGATCGCCGAGAAGCGCGAGGCCGCTGAGCGCAACGCGCAGCTGGCCAAGGCTCGCAAGCGCATCAGCCTGGAGGACTTCACCCGCGCTCTCGAAGAGGGCAAGGTCGAGTCGCTCAACCTCATCATCAAGGGCGATGTCTCGGGTGCAGTCGAGGCCCTCGAGGAGTCTCTGCTCAAGATCGAGGTCGACGACAGCGTCCAGCTGCGCATCCTGCATCGCGGCGTCGGCGCGATCACCGAGTCGGACATCGACCTGGCGACGATCGACAACGCGATCGTCATCGGCTTCAACGTCCGACCCGACGTCAAGGCCCGCGAGCGCGCCGCGCGCGAGGGTGTCGACGTGCGCTTCTACTCGGTCATCTACAACGCGATCGAGGACATCGAGAACTCGCTCAAGGGCATGCTCAAGCCCGAGTTCGAAGAGGTCCAGTCGGGTCTGGCCGAGATCCGCGAGGTGTTCCGCTCTTCCAAGTTCGGCAACATCGCCGGTGTCGTGGTGCGCAGCGGCGTCATCACGCGCAATGCGAAGGCGCGCGTCATCCGCGAGGGCGTGGTCGTCGGCGACAACCTGGCGATCGAATCGCTGCGCCGCTTCAAGGACGACGTCACCGAGGTGCGTACCGACTTCGAAGCGGGCATCGGCCTGGGCAGGTTCAACGACATCCAGATCGGCGACGAGATCGAGACCATCGAGATGAAGGAGAAGCTGCGCGTCTAGCGCGCGGCTTCTCCGCCCGGAGGTTCCCATGGCAGGTGCCGACCGCGTCGCCAAGATGGCCGACCGCATCCGCGAGATCATCGCGCAGCGGCTTGAGAAGGGGCTGCGCGACCCGCGCCTCGGATTCGTGACGATCACGGATGTGCGGGTGACGGGCGACCTCCAGCACGCGAGCGTGTTCTTCACGGTCTACGGCTCGGAGCAGGAGCGCGCCGACTCCGCCGCCGCCCTCAAGGCGGCGACTGGGATGCTGCGCACCGAAGTCGGCCGCCAGCTCTCGGTGCGGCTCACGCCGACGCTCGAGTTCATTCCCGATGCCATTCCCGAGAACGCCGCGGCGATCGACGCGCTGCTGCGCGAGGCGGCGACCCGGGACGCCGAGGTGGCCGCCCTCGCGGATGGGGCGGAGTACGCCGGCGAGCCGGACCCGTACGTCCAGCCGAGATCGCACGACGAGGAACCCGAAGACGAGTGACGGCGGGAGTCCGGTGGACTCCCGCCTCCGGCTCCCGGCGAAGCCGGTGGCTCTGAATCGTTGCTTCTCGCGGTCTAGACGAACCTGACGCCCTGCTGCAACCGGGTGC
The DNA here is from genome assembly GCF_027352875.1 of Gryllotalpicola sp. Classification (NCBI taxonomy): domain Bacteria; kingdom Bacillati; phylum Actinomycetota; class Actinomycetes; order Micrococcales; family Microbacteriaceae; genus Gryllotalpicola; species Gryllotalpicola sp. The sequence goes on along the minus strand of NZ_DAIEII010000048.1, from coordinate 1,999 downwards.
GCACCTCGAAGAGGTCGACCCCGGCCGCCCGCGGCACGTCGCGAACGCCGGTGCGCAGCTGGTGGACGAGCACCGAGCTCTGCACGACGAGTAGGGCGGCGCCGTGCAGTCGGCCCGCCTCGACGACGCTCTGGTCGAGCGCGTCATCCGGCAGCACGACGATCATGCCGGCGAAGGTGACCCCGAACGCGTGGCCGAGCCTGCGGGCGCGGGTCTCGAGCTCGTGGAGCGGCCTGCCCTCCACGCCGGCGCCGACGATCTCGCCCCTGCGCAGTGTCACAGCGCCGCCGAAGTCCTCGGACTGCACGGCGAACAGGCCCGTCGGCCCGAGCACGATGTGATCTATCTTGCCGCCGTCGAGGGCTGCGACGTCGTGCCAGATCGTGTAGCCGATGCCGAGCCCCGCGAGCGAGCGGGCCGTCGCCTCCTCGGCGAGGGCATCGGCGAGGGTGTGGCGGATGTCGTACGGGGCCGAGCGGACCAGGGCGGGGTCGTAGGGGTCGTCGATCTCGGTTCCGCGCCCGACCCACTCGCGGATCATGGCGAGGTAGCGCTCACGGCGCCATCCACCGGGATGCCCGTACGAGCGCGCCCGCGGCCGGGTGTCGCCATGCGGGCGGTCTGCTCCGGGGTGATGCGGGGCGTAGCCGTCGTCGGCCGTCGGCTCGGGGCGCCCGCTGTCGTAGGCGGCGCGCGCTTCGGGGGTACCGATGCGCTGCCACGCCTCCTGCACCGCGCGGAAGGCATCGGCGGATCCGCCGATGTCGGGGTGCGTCTCGCGCAGCCGGCGCCGGTACGCCCGTCGCAGCTCGTCGTCGTCCGCGTGCACGCCGACTCCGAGGATCTCGTACGGCGACGCCGAGAGCGGGCTTTCCTGCACCGGCCCAGGGTACCGTGGCGCGGCTGGTCGGCCGCTCTACGGCAGCGCGAGCCCGTCCCCGGCCCGCACGGCGAGCCCGTCGGCGATGAGGCCGTCCACTGCGCGGACCAGCTGCGCGGCATCCGTCCACAGCGGTGCGAGCTCGGCGTCCGTCACCGGTCGATGGCTCGCGCGCAGTTCCCGCAGCACGAGTCCGCGCACCTGGCGGTCGCTGCCCTGGTACTTCGCCTGCACGGCGCGCCGCGGGCCGTCGTAGGCGGGGAATCCCGCGGTGCGCCAGGCGCAGAGGGCGGCGACCGGGCAGTCGCCGCAGCGGGCGACGCGCGCCGTGCAGACCAGCGCGCCGAGCTCCATGATCGCGACCGAGAAGGTCTTGGCGTCGGCGGGGGATTCCGGCAGCAGTGCCTCGGTCGCCGCGAGGTCGCGTCGCGAGGCCGGGGGAGCGGGTTCGGCATTGCCGTCGACAGCCCGCGCGATGACACGGCGCACATTGGTGTCGACCACCGGATGCCGCTGTCCGAACGCGAACACCGCGACGGCGCGTGCCGTGTAGTCGCCGATGCCGGGCAGCGCGAGCAGGGCGTCGACGTCGGCAGGCACCTCGCCGCCGCGGCTCTCGACGATCGCGCTCGCGCACTCGTGCAGGCGCAGCGCCCGCCTGGGGTAGCCGAGGCGCTGCCAGGCCCGCACCGCTTCGCCCGGCGGCACGGCGGCGAGGTCGGTCGGCGTCGGCCAGCGCGCCATCCAGGCGGTCCAGGCGGGCAGCACCCGGTTCACCGGGGTCTGCTGCAGCATGACCTCGCTGAGGAGGATCGCCCAGGGCGAGGCATCCGCGTGCCGCCAGGGCAGGTCGCGCCCGGCCGACGCGTACCAGGCGTTGATCGCGGCGGCCAGCGGATGCACGCTGCCAGCGTAGGCTGCCCGTCGTGGACGCCATCGACGAGCTGCGCGAGGAGATCGACCAGCACTATTCGCGCGGCCGACTCGCCATCGGCGTCGACGGCGCTGCCGGCTCGGGGGCATCCCGCATCGCCGACGAGCTGGCCGACGCCTACCGGGCGAGCGGGCGCGAGGTGGTGCGCGCGAGCGTCGCGGGCGACGAGGCGGCGTTCCGCGCCG
>NZ_DAIEII010000019.1:0-10811 GCF_027352875.1 Gryllotalpicola sp. | reverse complement strand
TGCGTCGAGAACAGCTTCGACATGAGGCCCGGCTTGTTGGGGTCGTTGATCCACAGGTGCGCCATCGAGGTGTTCTGGCGGATCATCGGGCGCTGGTAGTCGGCGAGCTTCTGCAGCGCGCTCTCGAGGGCATCCGGATGTCGCGTGATCTCGGCGCTCGTCGCATCGGCGAGGTACTCGCGCTGCCGCGACACGGCGGCCTGCACGAGGGCCGCGACGAGCGGCGCGACGATCAGCGCGACAAGCCCGAGGATGAGGATGATCGGGTTTCCGCCGCCGCCGTTGTTGTTGTCGCGCCGGTTGCCGCCCAGGCCGCCCCAGAATGCCATCCGCAGGAAGATGTCGGCGATGATCCCGATGACGACGGTCAGCCCGAAGACGATCGTCGAGAGGCGGATGTCGTAATTGCGCACGTGGCCCATCTCGTGGGCCATGACGGCCTCGAGCTCGGGCTTGTCCATGAGCTGCAGCAGCCCTGTCGTCGCGCACACCACGCCATGCTGGGGATCCCGCCCGGTCGCGAAGGCGTTGGGCGCCGGGTCGTTGACGACGAACACCCGGGGCATCGGCATGCCTTGCGATATCGCGATGTTCTCGACGGCGTTCCAGAGATCGGGATTGTCGGATTTCTGGATCTCGATCGCACCGGACATCGCCACCGCCTCGGCCGACGCGCCGTAGTACTGGATGATGACGTAGACGAGCGCGATGACGAGCGCGATGACCGTGATCGAGTAATCGCCCTGGTAGTAGCCGACGACCCAGGTGATGGCGCCGACGAGGATGACGAATCCGACGATGAAGAAGACGGTGTTCCGCTTGTTCGCGGCAATCGCTCTATACATGTGCGCCTAGGCCCCGCGGGTCGGTGCGATGGTGGATGCGGTGGACGTCGTCAGAACTGCACGCGCGGGGGCTCGGCGATAGCCGCGGCGTCGGCGACCTCGAAGAACTCGCGCTCGCCGAAGTGCAGGTTCCGGGCCCACATGTTGTTGGGGAATACCTTGATCTTCGTGTTGAACTCGCGGATTCCGCCGTTGTAGAAGCGGCGCGCGGCCTGGATCTTGTCCTCGGTGTCGGTGAGGTCGGACTGCAGGCGGAGGAAGTTCTGGCTCGCCTGGAGTTGCGGGTACGCCTCGGCGACGGCGAAAACGCTCTTCAGCGCCGTCTGCATCTGGTTCTCGGCGGCGGATGCCTCGGCCGGGGTCTGCGCGGCGAGCGTCGCCGCCCGGGCCTTCGTCACGTCCTCGAAGACGGTCTTCTCGTGGGTGGCATAGCCCTTGACGGTTTCGACGAGGTTGGGGATGAGGTCGGCACGACGCTTGAGCTGCACGGTGATGTCGCTCCAGGCCTCGTCGACGCGCACCCCCAGGGTGACGAGCGAGTTGTACGTCGACCACAGGTAGATGCCGATGATCGCAAGGACCACGACGATGACGATGACCGCGATAAGCCAGCCGGGCATGGTGAGCAGCTCCTTCTAGAGAACCGCTCGGACGGGTGCGCAGGCGGGTCTGAGGCCATGCTATCCGCGAGGACTGGCGGGTCAGCCGCGTCACGGCAGCCTCCCAGAAACACCTAAGGCGATGGCTAGTCCCCGTGGTGTTCGGCGGAACGCTACGAGCGCTCCCAGTCGACGTACCAGCCGTCGCGGACCGCGCTCTCGAGCCAGGTCGCGACACGCAGCGCGTCGACGAGCAATCCCGCCCCCACCGGCGCGCCGGCGGCCCAGCCGCGCAGCCACGTGGCCGTGTCCGCGGCCTGCTCGGGGGCGAGCAGCGGATTGCCCCAATCGAGGAACATGCCCTCGAAGAGGCCGTGGTAGCGCTTCTTCACACTGCCCTGGAACGGCGGCCGATCGGGCGCCTCGTACATGGCATTGACGAGCTCGACGGGGACGTCGCAGCGCGGCAGCAGCTCGTCGTAGTCGCCCTCGCGCAGCGGGGTCTTGCCCCAGATGAAGTACTCGAAATCGGCCATTCGCCCTAGTCTCCCAGCACGCGCGTGAGATAGGGATTGCGGAAGACCCGCTCCGGGTCGAGGCGCTCGCGCACGGCGAGGAACTCGTCGAACCGGGGGTACACGCCGCGCAGGTATGCGGCGTCGACGGTGTTGAGCTTGCCCCAGTGCGGCCTGCCCCCGAAGGAGCGGAAGATCGCCTCGGCAGCGGCGAAGTAGCCCTCGGGTGCGACTCCGCGGAACTCGCGAGCCGCCTCGCGCCAATAGCGGTGCACGGCGATGTAGCCGGAGCGCCGACCCGAGGCCGTCGAAAGCAGGGTGTCGTCGGAGGCCGACGAGCGCACCTCGACGGGGAACGAGATCCGCCAGCCGCGCCGGGCGACCTCCGCGCGCAGCTCGCGGATGGCATCCGGAACCGCCGCGAACGGGATCGCGTACTCCATCTCGAAAAAGCGCACGTCCCGATCAGTGACGAACACCCGGTGGGACAGGTCGGTGAACTCGCGCCGGCCCCAGAAGGCGGCGGCCAGGCGGTTGATGCGCGGGAGGAGTGCGGGGACGGCGAATCCGGCCTGGCAGACGGCCCGGTGGACCTCCGTCGAGACGAGACGGTCGTCGAGCCAGCGCCGCCACGGTGTGAGGGGTTCGAGCGGGGAATCCGCCGGCAGGCGCGTATTGGTCTTGGTCTGCACCGAGGCGGTGCCGGGGAACCAGTAGAACTCGAAGTGGTCGGCCGCATTGTGCTCCTCCCACGCGTCGACGACGTCGTCGAAGGGCTGCGGCGACTCGACGGCGTGGAGGGCGAAGACGTCGACGCACTGGAGCGTCACGTCGACGATGATGCCGAGCGCGCCGAGACTTACGCGCACGGCGGGCAGCAGCTCCGCGTTCTCCGTCTCGCTGACGTGGAGGAGGTCGCCCGTTCCCGTCACGAGGGTGAGGGCGGCGACCTGCGTCGCGATGCCCCCGAAGCGCGCCCCGGTGCCGTGGGTGCCCGTCGAGATGGCACCTGCGATGGTCTGGCGGTCGATGTCGCCCATGTTCTCCAGCGCGAGCCCGTAGGGGCGCAGGAGGCCGGCGATCTCGTAGAGACGGGTGCCTGCTGCGAAGGTCGCGCGGCGGGCGGATTCGTCGACGCCGAGCACCCCGGACCAGGCGAGGTCGAGCTGCACGCCGGGCGCGACCGCGATGCCGGTGAACGAGTGGCCCGACCCGACAGCCTTGACCGGAAGGCCCTGGGCGCGAGCGGCGACGACGGCGCGCTGCACGGCATCCGCGCTCGCCGGCCGTTCGACGCGGCGGGGCGAGACCTCCTCGGTGCGCGCCCAGTTGCGCCACGGGGCTGCGGTGAGCACTACAGGAACGCCTTTCCCTCGCCGCGGTACGTCGGTGCCTCACCGGTGATCCGCGGCCGACCGTCGACATCGTCGACCAGCGCGAACGCGGTGACGTGCTCGCTGAGCTCGCCCGACTTGGTGTGGCGGAACCACACCCGGTCGCCGACCTGCAGCGCGCTCGCGGCCGGGCCGATGAGGGGCGTCTGCACCTCGCCCGCCGCCTCGCGCGGCGCGTAGCCGAGCCCCTCCGGCCAGACGGCGCGCGGCAGGCGGTCCTCGCCCGGCGGGCCGGATGCGATCCACCCGCCGCCGAGTACGGTCGCGATGTCGGGGCGGGGGCGGCGTACGACCGAGAGCGCGAAGGCCGCCGCCGGCGCCGGCCTGAAGAGCCGATAGTTGTCGAAGAGGTGCCCGCCGAGAAGTCCGCTGCCCGCGGCGATCTCGGTGACGGAGTCGTCGCCCGACGTGAACTCGAGAGAGCCGGTGCCGCCGCCGTTGACGAACTCCAGCTCGGCGACCTGGCGCACCGCGGCGACGGCCTCCGCGCGACGCTCGCGAAGTTCCGCCTGCGAGCGCCGCTGCATCCAGCGCACCGTCGCGCCGAACGCGGCGCGGCCCTCGGGCGCGTCGCCCTGACCGGCAATCTGGGCCTCGTAGGACATCAGGCCGACGAGGCGGAATCCCGGCCGGCGTGCGACGTGCACGGCGAGGGTGCGCGCCGCGACCGCGGTGCGCACCGGCGAGCGCCACACCCCGATGCGCCCGGTCGGACCCTCCCACGAGGCGTCGAGCTCGATCGCGACGCGGATCTCGGCGCGATCACCGGCCGGCGCCACCGCGTCGATGAAGTCGAGGTGCGCGACGGAATCCACCATCACCGTCACGCGAGCGGCGAGTTCGGCCGACGCGCCGAGCCGTCGGATCGCGGCGCGATCGGCGCTCGGGTAGCCGACGACGACATCGGGGGCGGATTCCGCGAGCCACAGCGCCTCGTCGAGCGTGTACGCCAGCACCCCCGCGTACCCGGGCAGGGCCAGAACCGCGTCGAGCACGCTCCGCACCCGCACCGACTTCGACGCGACCCGAATCGGCTTGCCGCCGGCGCGGCGGAGCATGTCGTGGGCGTTGGCGGCGAGCGCCCCGAGGTGCAGCGCCGCGTACGGCGGGTCGAGCTCGGCGGTGGCCGCGGTGAGCGCGGGCCAGAACCCGGGCCGCTCCCAGGACCGGTCGGCCGGGAGGGCGGAGAGATCGATCGCCACTCAGCGCACCGACTTCACGAACCAGACGGCGCCGGCGCCGAGCAGTCCGATGACGGCGGCGGCGACGAACAGCCAGGTGAACGAGCCGGCGAAGAAGACGAGCACCGCGCCGAGCAGCGGCCCGAACGCCTGCGGGATCGCCCAGGCGAGGTTCATGATGCCGAGATCCTTGCCGCGCGTCTCGGGGTCGGGCAGCACCTGCGTCGCGAGTGCCTGGTCGACGGAGAGGAAGCAGCCGTAGCCCAGGCCGGTGAGCGCTGACGCGACGAGCAGCATGTCCCAGCTCGGGAAGAAGGCGAGCAGCAGGGCGGCGACCGCCTGCACGATCGAGGAGATGCCGACGAAGAGCTTGCGGCGGCCGAGTCTGTCGCTGAGCTGGCCGAGCACGAGGCTCGCGACGATGACGAAGACGACGTAGATGAGTGAGGTGACGACGATGTTGTTCGCGGCGTCGGCAGCGCTGTTGCCGAGCTGGAAGATGAGGAAGTAGAGCAGCATCGTGGTGCCGAGTGCGTTGCTGAGGTTGACGAGGACCCGGCCGAGCAGCGTCCAGCCGAAGTCGGGGTACCGACGCGGGCTGATCCAGAGGTCCGAGACGATGGTGCGCAGGCTCAGCGCCCGGCCGCCGAAGCGGTGGGCGGCGTCCGGCAGGAAGAGGAACGGGATGACGAGCACGACGAGCAGCCCCGCGACGAGGAGGTAGCCGCCGGCCGCGCCGAGCGAGAGCGCAGCGACGAGGGCGAGGCCGAGCACGACGCCGAGCGCCTGCGGGGCGCTGAGCCAGCCGGAGACGTAGCCGCGCTGGCCGACGGGAACCTGGTCGCTGATCGTCGCGGTGAGGGCCGCGGTGAGGATGCAGAAGCCGATGAGCGAAACCGACCAGAACACTGCGATGCCCGCCAGCGTCGACTGCAGCCCGAGCAGCACGAGCCCCGCCGCGAAGACGACTGTGCCGACGACGATCCACGGCCGGCGCCTGCCGAACCGCGAGCGGGTGCGGTCGCTGAGTGCCCCGGTGAGCGGGTAGACGACGATCGCGAAGACGCCGGCTATCCCTGAGACGATGCCGAACCACAGCGCATCCGACCGCAGGTCGGAGGCGCCGAACCGAGCGCCGATCTGCGTCGGCAGCAGGAGTTGGATCGGCGTGAGCTGCGCCGTCCAGATGCCGAGCCAGGCGACGGCGAAGGCGGTGATCCAGCGGCCGGGGACGCGCCGGGTCGGGTCGGCGGAGGCGCGCGCGGCGACGGTCTCGGTCATCGTTCCTCTCCCTCGTCGGCACGGTAGCCGGGCAGCCCCGGCTCGGGCAGCGTGTCGTAGTCGTAGTCGCCGGGCGAGACGGCTTGCGCGAGGAGGGCTCGCGCCGCGGCGTCCGCCATGCGGTGCGTCTGTTCGGCGTCGTTGTGGATGAGCCATGACAGGGTGATGCCGTCGGAGAGCACGACGACGAACCGGGAGACCTCGTCGAGGGGCATCCGCCAGCGCACCCCCGTCAGCGCGGTGACCGCCTCGACCGCGCTGCGCGCGAGCGTGTCGTACTTGCTGTACTGGATCGCAGCGAGCGGCCGCGTCTCGGCCTTGGCGACGGCCCACATGGTGAGCGCGAGCATCGCCTTCTCGCGGTCAGGATCGGCGATGAGCGAATCGACGTAGGCGTGGAAGGCGATCTGTGCGTGCTGATAGGCGGTCGGCGCAGTGGCGGGGTCAAAGCTCTCGTCGGCGTAGCCCGGCGAGATCGCATTGTCCTCCTCGTCGACCGCGGTGCGGATGAGCTCGGCCATGAGCTCGTCGCGGGACCGGAACGCGTAATGGAAGCTCGCGAGCGCGAGACCTGCTTCAGCGGCGATCGCGCGGGTGGTGGCGGCCTCGACGCCGTCGCGCCCGATGATGGCGAGAGCGGCGCGGATGAGGGCTGCACGGGTCTCCGAAACCGGATGGTGCGCCACGTTCCCCCTCGCCGACTGCGACTGCGACTGCGACTGCGACTGGGACGGTCGTCCCAGTCGGAACCAGACTAACCCCGGACAGCGTGTTCGTTGAGGCGAAAACACCGGCGTGCCGCTCGGCGCCTCTACCCAGAACGAGGGGCAATTCCTCAGAACATGCCGATGGGGCACGGCGACTCGCGAGGTACCCCGGGCGGGGTTCGAACCCGCACTTGGGCGATTTTAAGTCGCCTGCCTCTGCCAGTTGGGCTACCGGGGCGCCCAGGCCGAGGCTACTCGGCGCCCGTCGTGGCCTTGCGCGGAGCGCGGGCGCGCGGCGCCCTGGCCGGCGCGGCAGGAGCCACCGCGGCGGCGGTCTCCGGCGTGGCCGGGCGAGGGCGCGAGACGAACTCCTCGAACGCGGCCCGCGGGGTCTGCACCGCAGCGAGCGTCGCGAAATCACGCCCGAGGCAGAAGTTGTTCACCCAGCCCCACACGACACGCAGCTTGCGCTCCCATGACGGCATGGCCAGGCCGTGGTAGCCGCGGTGGACGAACCAGGCGACGAGGCCCTTGAGGGCGAAGTTCCCCGACTGGAAGACGCCGTCGTAGAGGCCGAGACCCGCCACAGCGCCTAGGTTCTTGTGGAAGTAGTCCACCGGAAGCTCACCGCGCTGGATCGCGATGACGTTGGCCGCGAGGCGCTTGGCCTGGCGCACGGCATGCTGGGCATTCGGCACGCAGAAGCCCCCGACGCCACCGCCTGTGAGGTCCGGCACCGCGGCGATATCGCCCGCCGCCCAGGCGCCGTCGACGACGGCGCCGCTCTCGTCGACGACCCGGAGGTCGGCCTGCACCGTGATGCGGCCGCGACCCTCGACGGGCAGATCGGTGTTCTTGGTGATCGACGGGTTCGCCATGACGCCAGCCGTCCAGACGATGAGGTCCGACTCGAACGACTCGCCGGTCGAGAGTTCGATCCGGCCGTCCAGCGCGCTCGCGAGCTGAGTGTCGAGGTGGACCTGCGCACCGCGCTCGGCGAGGCGCTTGAGGACCCAGTGGCTCGTCTCGAGCGCGACCTCGGGCATGATGCGGCCCATCGCCTCGACGAGGTGGAAGTGCGTCTCGGCGAAGTCGATCTCGGGATACGTCGCGAGCAGTGCGGTCGCAGCGGAGCGGAGCTCCGCGAAGGCCTCGATGCCGGCGAATCCGCCGCCGACGACGACGACGGTGAACAGCCGCTCGCGGCGCGGGTCGCCCTTGGGCAACGACGCCGCCTTGTCGAAGTTGGTGACGAGGCGGTCGCGGATCGCGACGGCCTCCTCGATCGTCTTGAGGCCGATCGCGCGGTCGGCCACGCCCGGGATGGGAAAGGTGCGGCTCACCGCGCCGGCGGTGACGACCACGATGTCGTACTCGAGCGAGTACTGCTCGCCCGCGGCCGGGGCGATCGTCGCGGTCCTGGTGGCGTGGTCGACGTAGACGACCTTGCCCGAGACGACGCGCGTCGACTTCAGATGACGGCGGTGGTTGACGACCGCGTGACGCGGCTCGATGGAGCCCGCCGCGACCTCCGGCAGGAAGGGCTGGTACGTCATGTAGGGAAGCGGATCGACGAGGGTGACCTCGGCCTCCCCCCTGCGCAGCCACTTCTCGAGCTTCCACGCGGTGTAGAACCCCGCATAGCCGCCGCCGACGACCAGGATCTTGGGCAACTGAAGACCTCTCCTCGCAAAGGTGTGCGTGCCATTCCAGCCTATAGTGCAGCCCTATTGCCGATTACACGCAGGCGCAGACCGCGCTCGACCAGTCCGCGCGGGCGAGCGCCGCGTCGCCGATCGGATTGACGCCGGGGCCGGCGGCGAGCGCGTGCGCGGCCAGCGCGTGCAGGCACTTGACCCGCGCGGGCATGCCGCCGGCGGAGAATCCTGCGATCTCCGCGACGACCGCGATGGACTCGCGGTCGCGCAGGTAGGCCTCGTGCGCCGCCCGGTAGGCGGCGGCGATGCCGGGGTCGGCGAGGGTGGCCTCGAGCTCCGGCATGACATGACCCGCCTCGAGCCGGCTCAGCGCCGCAGTGGCGGCCGGGTGGGTGAGGTAGTAGAGGGTGGGGAACGGCTCGCCGGTCGGCAGCCGTGGCGCCGTCGCGACGACGGTCGGCCTGCCACACACGCACCGCGCCGCGATGCCGACGACCCCGCGGGCCGGGCGACCCAGCTGCGCGGCCACGACCGCGATGTCGGCCGCGGACGGCGCATCGAACGGCGGGGTGGTCACCCTTCCATTGTGGACGACCGCGCCCGGGAGGGGGCTCAGCGCGAGCCGCTGAGCAGCGACTGGAGCAGGGTGGCGGTCCAATCCCCCGTGGCCTGCTGCGCCTTGTCGCTCACGACGCCGGTCGGCGCCGCGGCGCTCACGCGCGGAACGCCCTTGAGAAGGTAGGCCGTCTCGCCGGGCAGCACGTAGGCGAGCCGATCGCGTGCCTGCGCCTCGATATAGGCCGGGTCCTGCCAGTCCTGCACCTGTTGCAGCAGGTCGTCGACCCGGCTCTGCTGGGCGCTGAGCTGCTGCCGGACCTGCGCGAGCTGCTGCTGCTGCACCACGAAGGTCCGCACTGTCGGGGCGACGACGAGGACCCCGAGGATGACGAGCCCGATCATGACGAAGGCGAACCACGAGAACCGCGTGCCACTGAGCCAGCCGCGCACGTCGGCGCGCGGTGCGGCGGTGCGCGGTGCGGTCGACGTGGCCTGGGTCATGCGCCCAGGCTAAAGCTCTACTTCAGGGTTTTACCTCGCAAAACGCGGGAACGCGCCGCGACCGGCGAAAACGGCGGCGTCGCCGAGTTCCTCCTCGATGCGCAGCAACTGGTTGTACTTCGCCACCCGCTCACTGCGTGCCGGGGCGCCCGTCTTGATCTGGCCGGAGTTCACGGCAACCGCGAGGTCGGCGATGAAGGTGTCCTCCGTCTCGCCCGAACGATGCGAGAGCATCGTCGTGTAGTGCGCGCGGTGCGCGAGCTCGACGGCGGCGAACGTCTCGGTGAGCGTGCCGATCTGGTTGACCTTGACGAGCAGCGAGTTGGCGGCCCCCACGTCGATGCCCCTCTGAAGGCGGGTGGGATTCGTGACAAACAAGTCGTCGCCCACGAGCTGCACCTTCGAGCCGATGTGCTGAGTGAGGGCAGTCCACCCCTCCCAGTCGTCCTCGGAGAGCGGATCCTCGATGGTCACCAGCGGATAGGCGCCGAGCAGCTCGTCATAGTAGGCGGTGAGGTCGGCATCCGTCACCTGCTTGCCCTCGAAGGCGTACTTGCCGTCGTGGAAGAACTCGGTGGACGCGACGTCGAGGCCGAGCGCGATGTCATCGCCCGGGGCGAAGCCCCCCGCCTCGATCGCCTCGACGAGCAGGTCGAGGGCGGCGCGGTTCGACGACAGGCTCGGTGCGAAGCCGCCCTCGTCGCCGAGGCCGGTCGAGAGGCCCTTCGCCTTCAGCAGCGACTTGAGGTTGTGGTAGGTCTCGGCGCCCCAGCGCAGCGCATCGGCGAAGGTGTCGGCGCCGAGCGGGACGAGGAAGAACTCCTGGATGTCGACGTTCGAGTCGGCGTGGGCGCCGCCGTTGATGACGTTGAGGAGCGGCACCGGGAGCACATGAGCGTTCGGTCCGCCGAGGTACTGGTAGAGCGGGAGGTCGGTCGAATCGGCCGCCGCCTTGGCGACGGCGAGGCTGACGCCGAGGATGGCGTTCGCGCCGAGCTTCGACTTGTTGTCGGTGCCGTCGGTGTCGATGAGGATCGCATCGATGGTGCGCTGCTCGGTCGCCTCGATGCCCTCGATGGCCGGCCCGAGCACGTCGAGCACAGCGTCGACCGCCTTGAGGACGCCCTTGCCCTGGTAGCGGTCCTTGTCGCCGTCGCGCAGCTCGTACGCCTCGAACGCGCCCGTCGAGGCGCCGGAGGGGACAGCAGCGCGCGAGACGGTGCCGTCGTCGAGCAGCACTTCCACCTCGACGGTGGGATTGCCACGGGAATCCAGGATCTCGCGGGCGCCGACGGCCTCGATTGCAGCCACAGTTCTCTCCTTACGGGAGTCGGGTCGGGGGTTCGCTGGTGAGTCTAGTGAAGCGGCTTGATGTCGAGAGCGGATGCGTCGAGGCCGGCGGCGAGCGCCGCGGAGTCCAGCACCGCGAAAGTGCTGTAGCCGGCGACCGCGAGGCGCTCGAGCTGGGGTCTGAGGTTCTTGGCCCGCTTCTCGAGACGCACCCTGCGGCCCTCGGCGAGCAGCGCGCCCTGAAGCTTCACGAGGGCGCCGGGGTCGGCAGCCGCGTCGTGG
>NZ_DAIEII010000072.1:0-8088 GCF_027352875.1 Gryllotalpicola sp. | reverse complement strand
TATATGTCAAGCCTTGGTAAGGTTCTTCGCGTTGCATCGAATTAATCCGCATGCTCCGCCGCTTGTGCGGGCCCCCGTCAATTCCTTTGAGTTTTAGCCTTGCGGCCGTACTCCCCAGGCGGGGCGCTTAATGCGTTAGCTACGTCACGGAAACCGTGGAATGGTCCCCACAACTAGCGCCCAACGTTTACGGCGTGGACTACCAGGGTATCTAATCCTGTTCGCTCCCCACGCTTTCGCTCCTCAGCGTCAGTTACGGCCCAGAGAACTGCCTTCGCCATCGGTGTTCTTCCTGATATCTGCGCATTCCACCGCTACACCAGGAGTTCCATTCTCCCCTACCGCACTCTAGTCTGCCCGTACCCACTGCAGGCCCGAGGTTGAGCCTCGGGTTTTCACAGCAGACGCGACAGACCGCCTACGAGCTCTTTACGCCCAATAATTCCGGACAACGCTCGCACCCTACGTATTACCGCGGCTGCTGGCACGTAGTTAGCCGGTGCTTTTTCTGCAGGTACCGTCACTTTCGCTTCTTCCCTGCTAAAAGAGGTTTACAACCCGAAGGCCGTCGTCCCTCACGCGGCGTTGCTGCATCAGGCTTTCGCCCATTGTGCAATATTCCCCACTGCTGCCTCCCGTAGGAGTCTGGGCCGTGTCTCAGTCCCAGTGTGGCCGGTCACCCTCTCAGGCCGGCTACCCGTCGTCGCCTTGGTAGGCCTTTACCCCACCAACAAGCTGATAGGCCGCGAGTCCATCCATGACCGAAATTCTTTCCACCTCGAGAGATGCCTCTCAAAGTCCTATCCGGTATTAGACGCCGTTTCCAGCGCGTATCCCAGAGTCAAGGGCAGGTTACTCACGTGTTACTCACCCGTTCGCCACTAATCGGGCCGGAGCAAGCTCCAGCCGTCATCGTTCGACTTGCATGTGTTAAGCACGCCGCCAGCGTTCGTCCTGAGCCAGGATCAAACTCTCCATAAAAAATTGGTGCCGGTGAGCCGCGGGAAAATGCGACACGCCGACGAGTTCGATCTGACTGAAAACGAATATCTACTGACATTCGTTATGTTCAATCCAAAGGAATCTCTGCGACTCCATGAATGGAGCGCACGAGGTAATTGGCATTGACAATGTGCACGCTGTTGAGTTCTCAAGGACCGTACGCACCCGGGTTCTACGAGCCAGCGCAGCTGTCTCGTGTCGCCCCGGGGCAACTTCTCTAGCCTAGCAGCAGGAGCCCCGCGCGATCAAATCACTCGAGATGCCGTTTCGGCCTTCCAGGCGCCTCGATCAGCACTCGTTCGAGTTGCCTTCTCGGGCGCCGGATTGTCACTACTTGAGGCGGAGCAGCTTTCGCGCTCTCACACCTTTGGGGCGACGAGTTACTAACTTAGTCACGCCTTCCGCGGGGTGCAAATCGAGGCAGGTGGCCCGGGCGTGTCGGGTGTCGGGGGCCGTTGCTCCCGCGGAATCCCGCCGTTATATCGTGAGATGTCACAACCGACCGGGCGCTCGAACAGCACTGTGCGAGGCCACGATGAGAGGAATCGATTCCATGGTCTACGCCGTGGTCAACCCCGCAACCGGAGAGACGATCAGGGAGTATCCGACGATCACTGATGCGGGGATCGAGGAGGCGATCACATCGGCCGAAGCCGCCTATCGCGGCTGGTCCCGCTCGACCACCGCCGGGGAGCGCGCCGCGCTCGTCCGACGTGTCGGGGAACTGCACTCGGAGCGCCGCGAGGAGCTCGCCAAGACCATCGTCCGCGAGATGGGGAAGCCGATCGAGCAGGCTCTGGGCGAGGTCGACTTCTGCGCCAGCATCTACGGTTTCTATGCGGACAACGCGGCGAAGCTGCTCGCCGACGAACCCATCGAACTGCTCGCCGGCGAGGGCACGGCCGTGGTGCGCAGGAGTCCAGTCGGCGTGCTGCTCGGCATCATGCCGTGGAACTTCCCCTACTACCAGGTCGCCCGATTTGCCGGCCCCAACCTCCTCATCGGCAACACCATCCTGCTCAAGCACGCCCCGCAGTGCCCCGAGTCGGCCGCGGCGCTGCAGCAGATCTATCTCGACGCCGGATTCCCCGCCGGCGCGTACGTCAACATCTACGCCACCAACGAGCAGATTGAGACCGTCATCGCCGACCCTCGGGTACAGGGCGTCTCGCTCACCGGCTCGGAGCGAGCGGGTACCTCGGTCGCCGCGATCGCCGGCAAGCACCTCAAGAAGGTCGTGCTCGAACTGGGGGGCTCCGACCCCTTCATCCTGCTGTCGACGAACGATCTCGACTCCGTCGTGGAGCAGGCCGTCGAAGCCCGCCTCGACAACACCGGGCAGTCGTGCAACGCCGCCAAGCGCTTCATCGTCGTCGAGGACCTCTACGAGCCGTTTCTCGAGAAGTTCACCGCTGCCCTCACCGCAGTAACCCCGGGCGATCCAACCTCGTCGGAGACGCCGATCGGGCCGCTCTCGTCGACCGCCGCCGCCGATCGCCTCGAGGAGCAGCTCGGCCGCGCGGTCGCCCAGGGGGCGACACTCGTTTCGAACGGCGGTCGCGAAGGCAACTTCATCGCGCCGGCCGTGCTGACGAACATCTCTCCGGAGAGCGACGCGTACCGCGAGGAGTTCTTCGGCCCCGTCGCATCCGTCTACAAGGCCGCGAACGAGACGGAGGCGATCCGCGTCGCCAACGACACCCCGTTCGGCCTGGGCTCGTATGTATTCACGACGGATCCCGAGCAGGCGCTGCGCGTCGCCGACAAGATCGACGCGGGCATGGTCTACGTCAACCTCGTGCTCGCCGACGGCGCCGAGCTGCCGTTCGGGGGGGTCAAGCGCAGCGGCTTCGGTCGCGAACTCGGCCGCTTCGGCGCCGACGAGTTCGTCAACAAGAAGCTCATCCGGATCGGCCTGGCTTAGGGCTGCCGTCCGGTGAACCATCGCCACGGGCTGATCCTGCGAACGGGCGGAGCCTGGCGCGGAACCCGAGGAAATGAGGAACGGCCCCGCGGAAGCGGGGCCGTTCCTCATTTGCGGAATGCTTACAGCACCGTCACGTCGAGCGGGATGCCTGGGCCGAAGGTCGTCGAGACGGCGCCCTTCTGGATGTAACGACCCTTGGAGGCCGACGGCTTGGCGCGCTGGATCTCGTCGAGGGCGGCCTTGAAGTTCTCCTGCAGCTGGTCTGCGGTGAACCCCGCCTTGCCGACGACGAAGTGCACGTTGGAGTGCTTGTCGACGCGGAACTCGATCTTTCCGCCCTTGATGTCGGAGACGGCCTTGGCCGCATCCGGCGTGACCGTCCCGGTCTTGGGGTTCGGCATGAGGCCGCGCGGACCGAGGACCTTGCCGAGCCGGCCGACCTTGCCCATGAGTTCGGGGGTCGAGACGGCGGCATCGAACGTGGTGTAGCCGCCAGCCACCTTCTCGATGAGCTCGTCACCGCCGACCTCGTCGGCGCCGGCGGCCAGCGCCGCTTCGGCCGCGGGGCCCGTCGCGAAGACGATGACGCGGGCCGTCTTGCCCGTGCCGTGCGGCAGAATGACGGTGCCGCGCACCATCTGGTCGGCCTTGCGGGGGTCGACGCCGAGCTTCAGCGCGACCTCGACGGTCGAGTTGAACCTCGCCGAGCCGGTCTCCCTCGCGAGGGCTACGGCCTCATCGGGGCTGTAGAACCTGCCGGCCTCGATCTTCTCAGCCGCGGCGCGGTATGCCCTGGACTTCTGTGCCATTGTCGGTTCCTCCCTTACGCGTCCACAGTGATGCCCATGGAGCGGGCGGTTCCGGCGATGATCTTCTCGGCGGCCTCGATGTCGTTCGCGTTGAGATCGACGATCTTCTGCTCGGCGATCGCGCGCACCTGCTCGCGGGTGAGCTTGCCCACCTTCGAGATGTGCGGTGTGCCCGAGCCCTTCTGGACGCCGGCAGCCTTCTTGATGAGCTCCGCGGCGGGCGGGGTCTTAAGGATGAACGTGAAGCTGCGGTCCTCGTACACCGTGATCTCAACGGGGATCACGTTGCCGCGCTGGTTCTCAGTCGCCGCGTTGTACGCCTTGCAGAACTCCATGATGTTGACACCGTGCTGACCGAGCGCCGGGCCGATGGGCGGGGCCGGGTTAGCGGCGCCGGCATTGATCTGAAGCTTGATCAGACCAGTAACCTTCTTTTTCGCTGCCATTTCTTTACCTTTCTCACGAGGGCCCGGAGGCCCTCTCCCACGCGGCCGAATTGCCGGTGGTGGACTGGGGAAGCCTACTGCTTGGTGACCTGGTCGAAGCTGAGCTCGACCGGGGTCTCACGTTCGAACAACGAGACGAGAACGGTGAGCTTGCCGCTCTCGGGCTTGATCTCGCTGATCGTTCCGGGAAGCCCGGCGAACGAGCCCTCCTTGATGGTGATCGTCTCGCCGACCTCGAAGTCGATCTCGGTGACGACCGAGCGCGACGCCGATTTACCGCCCTTCGCGCCGGCCTTGCCGACCGGTGCGGTCTCGACCTGGAGGGTCGGCTTGAGCATCTCGAAGGCCTCGTTGAAACGCAGCGGAGTCGGGTTGTGCGCGTTGCCGACGAATCCGGTCACACCAGGGGTGTGGCGGACGACCGACCAGCTGTCCTCGTTGAGATCCATGCGCACGAGCACGTAGCCGGGGATGCGCACGCGGTTGACCATCTTGCGCTGGCCGTTCTTGATCTCGACCACGTCCTCCATCGGGACCTGGATCTCGAAGATGTAGTCCTCCATGCCCATGGACTGGATGCGGTTCTCGAGGTTCGACTTCACGCGCCGCTCGAAGCCGGCGTAGGAGTGGATGACGTACCACTTGCCCGGCTTGAGGCGAAGCTCGAGCTTGAACGCCTCGTAGGGGTCGGCCTCGACCGGCGCGGCCGGCTCGTCGGATGCGGGCGCGTCGACGACCTCAGCCCCGGGCGCGTCGATGGCGATCTGCTCGTCGAATTCGCTCTCGATGTCGGACACGATCTCTTACCTCTTGCTTCTACTTGCCGAAGGCGACCAGGACCAGCCACCCGAACAGCTGGTCGAGACCAAACACGATGGCCATCATGATGACCACGAAGATCAGCACGACGCCCGTGTAGCTGAAGAGCTCGCCGCGCGTGGGCGTGACGACCTTCCTCAGCTCGCTGAAAACCTGTCGGACGAACAGGGCGATCCGCGAGAAGGGGTTGCGGCGAGCCGCACGCTCCTTCTTGGCGACGGCGACGACGTCCTCACTGGGCTCGTCGATCACGTTTCGGGCCACCTGGTTCTACCTTTCATGGGTCGGCGCGAAAACGCCGACTTGCAGGGCGGACAGGACTCGAACCTGCAACCTGCGGTTTTGGAGACCGCTGCTCTACCAATTGAGCCACCGCCCTAGACGTACGAAATCGAACCCGACACCCGCTTCCGGGCGCGACGAAGCTTGGCTCTTTTTCAACCGCCTCGAACAGTCTAGGTGCGCGGGAGACGGGCACAAAACAGAGCTCGGGCCCCGCTCGGCTGCCGGCGCACGCCGCGCCACCATCGGTCCGCGGCGCACTCGACCGACAGTCAGGGAAGCCACTGGCGAATCCCAGTCGAGAGCAGGATGCTGAACACCACGACCGCCGGGCTCGAGCCGGAGACGAGCGTGTCATCCCATCGCCGCCGCCCCGAGCGCGGTCGCCTCGACAGTCGCTAGGGTCTCGCCCACCAGCAGTCGCCGTGTCGCCCACCGCGACCTTGACCACGGTGGCGGTACCGGAGGTTTGACTGCCCCGGCCGCCGACGGAGCGCGCCCCCGAAACTGGTCCCACCGGCTCAGACGATGACAGGCTCGGGTGCGAGCAGCACGCCGAAATCGGCCGCGACCCGCGACTGCACGAACACGGCGAGCTGCATCACCTCGGCCGCCGTCGCTCCCCCGCGGTTGGTGATCGCAAGGGTGTGCTTCGACGAGATGCCCGCTCTCGAGCCGGCGAGCGCGAAGCCGCGCCGGATTCCGACATGCTCGATGAGCCAGGCGGCGCTGAGCTTGACGAGGACAGGCCCGTCATCAGGCTGCTCGGACGGAGCGACCGGCCAGCGCGGCGCGTCCTCGGGAAGAGTGCGCGCGAGGCTCTCGGAGACGATGGGATTCGTGAAGAAGGAGCCGACACCCCAGCTGTCGTGATCGGCCGGGTCGAGCAGCATGCCCTTGGAACGACGCAGCGCGAGCACCTGCTCGCGGATCTCGGCGATCGGGGCCGCGTGGCCGACGTCAGTGCCGAGCACCGCGGCGAGCTGGTCGTAGGCGACCGACCCGACCAGCGACGGCGTCAGCGCGAACTCAACGGCGACGATGACCCCCTCGAAGCCCCGCTTGAAGATCGAGCTGCGGTAGGCCAGCCCGAGTTCGGAGGCCGGGAGGCGGCGGGCCGAGGCCGCACCGGGTGCGACGACGTCGACTCCGACGAGCACCGAGGCGACCTCGACGCCGTAGGCGCCGACGTTCTGCACCGGAGTCGCTCCGACGGAGCCGGGGATTCCGCTGAGGGCCTCGATGCCGCTCCAGCCGTTGGCGACGGCGTCGGCAACGAGGCCGTCCCATGGTTCGCCGGCCTGGACGCGCAGGTGCACGAGACCGTCGGCGGAATCGATCCGCTCGATGCCGCGGGTGACGACGTGAAGCACTGTGCCGGGGAATCCGTCATCGGAGGCGACGACGTTGGAGCCTCCGGCGAGGACGAGGTGCGGATCCGGGTCTTCGAGCATCGTGCTCGCGGCGGCGACGAGCTCGGCCTCGGTGGCGGGCGCGAGGTACCTCAGGGGCGCGCCGCCGACGCGCAGCGTCGTCAGCTCGGCCAGCCGGGGCCCGGTCACGCCAGCCGCACCCGCACCTGCGCCTTGCCGAGCACCGTCCGCCCGGCCGCGGTCACCGCGAGATCGATGCGGACGACGCCCGGGTCGGCGTCGGTCGGCAGCGCGCCGACCGTGGCGACCACGCCGAGCGTCGCACCCTCGACCGGGTCGACGACGACCGGCCTCGTGAAGCGCACCTGATAGTCGACGATGTGCTCGGCGCCGCCTGCCCAGTCGACGACGGGCTGCACGGCCACGCCCATCGTGAGCATGCCGTGGGCGAGCACGCCCGGAAGGCCGACCGAGGCCGCGACATCGTCCCGGTAGTGGATGGGGTTGAAATCGCCGGATGCCCCGGCGTAGCGCACCAGCGACTCGCGAGTGAGGTGGAAAGCGGCCTCGGCGACGACGTCGCCCACGGCGAGGTCGGCCATCAGTCTCCGCCCCTCACGACGAGCGTCGAGGTCGCCGTCACGACGTGCGCCCCGTCGCGGTCGGTGACGACGGTATCGGCAGTGATCATCGCGTTGCCGCCAAGGGACTTGACGCTCGTCACCGTCAGCTGCCCGGTGAGCTCGTCGCCCGGCACGATGGTGCGCGAGTAGACGAAGTGCTGGTCGCCGTGGACGACCTTGCTGAAGTCGATGCCGACGTCGGGGTCGTCGAGGAGCTGGTCGAGGGTGAGCTGCTGGATGACGATCGCGAAGGTCGGCGGCGCCACAGCGCCCGTCGTGTCGCCGGCGAACACGGCGCGGGCGAACTCGCGGATCTTCTCGACGCCCACCGTGTACGGCACGGTCGGGGGCAGAGTGCGGCCCTCGAGGGCGAGATTGATGGTCACGAAGTCAGTCTATTTAAACAGAGGAAAGGCCCCGCCGAAGCAGGGCCTTTCTCGAAGATGGGGAGCCTTACTGGCAGCTTTCGCACTGCAGAAGGTCCATCGGGTCGACGGGAACCGCGTAGCCGCCGATGCTGTCGCCTTCGTAGTCCATGAGGGCCTCCTTCGAAGCTTCACGTAGTACCGCGTTTTGCGGTAGAACCACTATATACCCGGAATGACACCTTTGTCATTACCCTAGATGTTGTGTTTCTCCACATCGGGCGCACCGGGTTGTCCACGGCGCGGGCGGCAGCCAGGTGACAGGAAGACTTCGAAACGCGAGATTTCACGCTGATCGGCTATTCCGCGGAGAAGCCGCCCGTGACGTTGAAGGACGAATCCAGCTCCCAGGGGTCCTTGATGTGCTGCGAGCGGTCGCTCG
>NZ_DAIEII010000069.1:0-7394 GCF_027352875.1 Gryllotalpicola sp. | reverse complement strand
GAAGAACTTCTCGGGGAGCCGGTACGCGGCGACCACCTCACGCGGGTCCGCCCGATACACGGCCGCCGGGAAGGCGCTCGCCGGATGCAACACCACGCACTTGGCGGCGTGCGCCGGCGCGAGTCGGGCGAGGTCGTCACGCACGCTCGCGCTGGTGACCACGACACGGTCCGAGACGGCCATGCAGCGGCGAAACGCTGCGGAACGCCGCTCCCGTTCGTCCTCGCTGAAGTGATCCGGGAGGTGGACGTGCTGCAAGTCGGGGATCCACGAGACCGTCTTGACGCGGCGGAGGCGGTACGGGAGCACGTTGCCGAACGCAACCCGGACTCCAGCAGCGGCGAGCTCGCGGTCGGCCGTGGGATCGAGCGAGAGAATGCGCCGCGCCGCGGAGTTGAGCACGCTCCTCGGCGTCCGACGCCGAGGGAGGGCGTACCTGACGATCCCTGCAGTCGGGAGATCGAGCTCGCCGAGGTCCGCGAGCAACCGGTCGTCAGGGTTGACCAGGAACGTCTCGACCGCGCGCGGGTCCGCGGCACGGAGCGCTGCGAGCAGGTTCACGAGGTGCCGGCCGCCGGCGATCCAATCGCCGCCCGCGACCCCGAACACGCCGATCCGCAATCCGCCCGACGCGATCACCTCGCGGGAGCGGCTCGGTCTCGCCCCCCGGTCATGCGCGAGAGTCGCTGAGCGTTCGGTCGCCGACACGGCAGTAGTGTAGTCTGCGGCGGCACCGAGGAGAAACCGCCGCCTGTCCGTGACATCGGGCGTGCGGCGATCAGCCCGGCTTGCCCAACACGCAGATCTCCCCGCCGACGAACACACGCTCCGCCTGAGAGACGACCTGCGGGCCGGCGCCCGCTGCGAGCCGGCCAAGTGCGTCGTCGGTGAACAGGAAGAGATGTTCGAGGTCATCAAATAGGTCGCCCCGCTCGCCGAACGGCGTGGCGAACTCGCGTCGGTCGATCGCGGTCTGAAGGACGGCCACACCGCCCAGCACCTGCACGCGCAAGACCTCGGCGACGAGCGCCCGTGGGTCGGAAGCGTGCTCGAGGACGTCTAGGGCCAGAAGAGATCGCACGCGAGTAGGCTCACGGCCGGGAAGAAGTCAACGCGGACCTCGATCGCGCTGTGCTCGGACACCGACCTCACCACCGCCTCGGCGGGCTCGACGCCGAGGCACAATACCCTTTCCCGGCGAGCGCTTCCAGGGAGACGCCGGGCGCACAGCCGGCCTCGATCGCCCGGCCGGCCGGGGGAGCGTGTCGGGCGACTTGAGCCCAGCCTAACCGGATGACGCCCGTCCCGCCTAGACATCACCCTCGCCCCGGAGCCCGCACCAGTGGATCGCATCTTCGACCGCGGGCCGATGCCCCGCGTGAAGCGCTCCCGCCAAGGCAACCACCGTGGGGCCTGCGAGACCGTTGGCGGCGAACGCCTCGACGAGGAAAGGCAGGTTCTTGCGCGGGTCGCCGGAGCCGACGTAGAGCACGTAGGTGCGGTCGAGCTGATACTCTCGCTCCAGTGCGGGTTTCTCCTCCGGCTCCGGGTGCGACTGGAACGTCGCCGCGTCGATGCCGAGGAGGGCGACGTCGATGTTGGCCTCCGGTACACCAAGAAGGCGGTGGAGATCGTGCCTCGTCGTCTCGCTGACGACGACGATCCGGCGCGCGCCGTGGTAGCGGACAAGCTCTTGCGGCAGGCGGCGGAGTCGGGCGAGGTGAGGCCGGCGCCGGGCGTAGAACTCGATGAAGAGCAAGGGGATGAGGTCGTGGCAGGTCACGATCCTCGGGCAAGCGGGGAGGATTGGCATGCCGATCGCTTCGGTGAGGTGAATCAGGCGCGGCGCCGCGCGCCGCAGCTCGAACCTCCGCCCCGGACGAACAGCCGCGCGCTGTACGCCGCTCCCTCCCACACCGCCACGCCGTCCGCCGCCTCGTCGAGCGGGGCAAGGACCGGAACGCCGCTCCGCCACTCGACCAGCGCCGCAATCGACAACCCCTACCGCTCATCCTCGGAGAGGGCCGCCAGCGCTCGCGCCAGGCTCACGATGTAGGTGCCGATCCCCTGCCAACGCGAGCCGACCGCGAGCGGCGTCACGTCAACGAGAACGTCAGGACCGTTTCTGGGAGGAGCACCATCAGTGTCTTTTCATCCCCGCCCTGAGAAGGGAAGTTGCCGACTCCCCGGCGGCTCGCCGATCGGACGTCGCGCTTTCCAGCGGTACGGTAGACCCAGAGAGCGTGGTGCCGTTTACTGGCGCCGGGGCTGCGCCGTAGGGGCGTCCCGATCTCCGCCGACGCCATCGCCCGCCCCTCATCGGCGCGCGGGTCCCGGCGTGAACTCGCCGGCACCGCCCGCGACCGGCGCCAGCGCGAGCAAGTGCTGTTCGATCCTCAGGAGAGTGTCGTTGAACCTGTGCCGCTCAACGACAAAGGCACGCGCATGTCGCCCGATCTCGGCGTACAATTCAGGCTCATCAATCAGCCGCGCCACCGTCCGAGCGCAGCCTTCGGCATCTCCCCGGGGAAAGACCAGCGCATTGGTTCCGGGAATGGTGATCTCCGAGTTTCCTCCCGTCGCCGTCGTGACGACTGCCAGACCGCTGGCCATCGCCTCAAGGAAAGCAATGCCGAAAGGCTCTTCCCAGACTGAAGGGAAGATCAGGATGTCGTGCTCACGATACAAGGCCGCCAAACGGTCCCGAGCGAGGAACCCGGTGAACCTGACGCGCTCTCCCAGGCCAGCGGACGCAACCCGGGCCTTCAGCTCCCCGAGATATTCCGCCTGCGTCGATCCGCCGGCAATAGTGAGTTGCAGGTTTGGGCACCTGCCGTCACGGGTCAAGATGGCAAACGCCTCGACGACGGTGTGGACGCCCTTGGCCGGCGTGACCTGGCCGCAATAGAGCAGGCGGCTCGGTGGCCGACGTTGCGGGTCGCTCGGGGAGAATTTGGCCGTGTCGATTCCCCAGTAGATCACAGGTGTGTTCGCCTCCGCAGTCCCGGCGGAAAGCGCCCTCTGGCGCAGGTAGTCGCTCCCGAAGATCGAATTCGGCCAGCTGCGGCAGGACGGATCAGCACGCTTGTACGGAACAGGTGCCAAGGCCACGACACCTCGCTTCAAGAGGGCTTTGAGGAATCTGGACGGTCGACGCCGCAGCCAAGCAAGCCAGGCGTCATCGCTCGCCATGGAGGCCATCCAGTCATCGAAAACGTAGGTGGCGAATGGTACGCCCGTTTCCAGCGCGATGTCGAGAAGCGATACGGACAGAAAGCGGAGGTTCCAAAAAAATACGAGATCGAACGGCCCAGCGCTCAGACGCCGCCGAAAAGCAAGCCGATTATCGCGCTCCTTGCGCAGCAGCTTGAGCACGTAGCGCCAACCCGGCGTGCGTTCCCAGCCGAGATCCACAGTGAGTGCGCGGCGGATCGACGGCTCCTCGACAAGCGGCGCGATTCCGAAGCAACTCGTCAGCACGGATACCTGATGCCCGCGAGCGCGCAAACCCTCGACAGCCTCGCTACATGCGATCTCATAGCCGCCGACGACATCCGGCGGGAAGAGATTCGAGACGACGAGAATCCTCAGCCTCCGCGGTGCACCGAGAAATCCCTCTCCCGGCCGCAGTGGAGCGTCCGGACTCGCAGCATGACGCGACTCCGGCTCGTCGCCGGGTATGGAGGCAAGGCGGTCAATCCGTTGCGGCGTCCGTTCCGGGCGGCCAAGCGATCGGCGAATCGTGTGCACCACCGCAGAGCGGAGGTTGCGCCGGTCATAGCGAAACACGAGATCGAGCTTCCGCAGAGGATCGAGCCACCGGCGGCGGGTCGTGGGCAGGATCATGTCGAAGCGCCGGGTCTTCGTATGGACCATAGCCCAGGCTCGGATGCGATCGCGCGCGGGAAACTCCGGGGTCTCGAAGGTTGGTAGCAGAGCTCCCCCAGCCGCAAAGTGCATGCCGTCCTCGATGTCGGCCAGCTGGCGGCCGTGGCGCTGCACCCAGGACCATAACGCGGTCCCTGGATAGGGGACGAGCATGTTGAAGCGAGGAACGATGCCGAGGCGTGCAGCGAAATCGATCGACGCCTGCGTCGCGGCGAGAGAGTCCCCTGGTAGGCCAATGATGAAATATCCGCCAACCTCGATCCCGGCTCTTTGAAGGCAGCGAATGCCACGCTCGATGTCGCCGAGCGTTTCACCCTTATTGGCTGCTCGGAGAACACCAGGGTCCGCATGCTCCACGCCGAGCATAACCATCCAACAGCCCGCCGACGCCATCAAACTGGCGAGTTCTTCGTCGATCAGGTCAGCACGGATACCGTTGGGACAGGTCCAGCGTAGACCGAGGTCGGCCTCGATGAGCGCTTGGCAGATCCGTTTGGAATGCCGCATATCGATGTTGAAGGAGTCGTCGATGAGCTCAAAGCTCACGATCCCCCAGCGTCGGCGGGCCCAGGTCAGCTCGGCCACGATCCGCTCCGGAGCTCGCCGCCGAAAGCATCGGCCACTAATTGTCGGGACGCTGCAGTACGTGCAGCCGAACACACAACCACGACTCGTGATCAGCGGGTAGCCGGTTGAAAGGAAAGCCTGAACAGACGCAGGGAAGGCGCCGTACTCGGAGTAGGCTAGGGTATCTAGATCGGCAACAGCGGGGCTCCTCACAAACAGCTTCTCGGGAGGTCCAGAATGTTCCACCGAATGGTCAACGCTCGCCGGGGCGTCACGGTTGACCAGGTGGTCGACAACGTCCGCAATCCGCTCCTCCCCCTCACCGGCCATGACCGCATCGACCCACCCCTCGTGGATGAGGTCGGACCCGCACAGTGTGGCATGAGGGCCACCGAGGATGATCCTGGTCTCGGGGAGAAGGGGGCGGATTGATCTTCCCAAGAGGCGCGATGATTTCATTGTTGCGGTCTTGACAGAGAAACCGACGACGTCGGGTCGGAGGGCAACAATCCTGTCAATGGTTTCAACCTGGGAGAGCGTCTCGTTGTTCAAGTCGATAACCTCGACGCTATGGCCCGCACGCAAAAGCGGAGGTATGAGGAACGCGATTCCGATGTTGGGGTAAGGCCTCTGACCAGCCGCCGCCCCCTGCCATCCTGCTGGGTCGATCAGTGTGACTTGTGCCAAGAACCTATCCTGCCATAACCGAACGTCAATCGCTAGCGCTCACCGAGCTGTCGAATCTCCCAGGGAAGCGAGAGACAAAGGACGCCCGGTGGACGCCAGCTGGCGTGGGCACTATGCCGCGGAATCGTTCGCTGCGATAGGTCGATCCGGATGACCTGGTCCCGCATGATCACATTGGCTCCGACCGGCATATCGACGCCGAGAGAGAGGTAATAAGTTCCGGAATTGAGCAGGCCGCCGGGAAGCAAGGCGCGGCTGAGGTATCTTCCAGCCGGACGGGAGCGTCCGGAATAGTCCTGGTTCTCGGCATCGCCGCCGACGAAGACGACGACCCCTTCGCTGTTCTGCAGCCAGAAACCGACTTGCATACTGAGGACTTCGCTCAGGAGACGGTACTCGACTTCAAAGCAGAACGGCGATTCTCGATCGAACCTGTTGGTGAGGACTCCGTCCTCGGTGACCACCCGCACGGCTTGAACGGAGATCCTGTCATTACCCGGCGCGCGGCTCCCCTCCGCCCATCGTTTCTCCGCCCCTTCCATTTCCCCGGAGCTCAGGTAGCGTTGGACGGCCTCCTGGACCGCACCAACGTGGGCAATCGTTCCTTCGTCGAGCCACACGGCCGACCTACACAACTGATTCACCGCTGTCATGTTGTGACTGACGAAGAGGACCGTCCGGCCGCCGCGAGCGACGTCACCCATCTTTCCGAGGCACTTCTTCTGAAACGCAGTGTCGCCGACGGCCAGCACTTCGTCCACGAGGAGGATCTCGGGCTCGAGGTGGGCGGCGACCGCGAAGGCGAGGCGGAGGTACATGCCGGTGGAGTAGTGCTTGACGGGGGTGTCGAGGAAGCGCTCGATCTCGGCGAACGCGACGATCTCGTCGAACTTGCGCTCGATCTCGGCGCGCTTCATGCCGAGGATGGCGCCGTTAAGATAGATGTTCTCGCGGCCCGTGAGTTCCTGGTGGAAGCCGGTGCCGACCTCGAGGAGGCTCCCGACGCGGCCGTGGAGCTCGACGCGGCCCTGGGTCGGCTCGGTGATGCGCGACAGGATCTTGAGCAGGGTGCTCTTGCCGGCGCCGTTGCGGCCGATCACGCCGACGACCTCGCCGGGTGCGACCTCGAACGAGACGTTCCTGAGCGCCCAGATCGTCTCGTGCGGGCGGCGCTCACCGCGCAGCGCCCGGAGGGCCGCGTTCGACACGCTCTCGCGCAGCGACTTGTAGCGCACCCGCTCGCCGATGCGGTAGCGCTTGCCGAGCCCCTCGACGCGGATCGCCGGAGCGCTCATCGCGGCGCCCCGGGGCGGGACGGGGCCGGCTCAGACCACATCGGCGAACTCCCGCTCCACGCTGCGAAAGTAGAGCGCGCCCGTCACGCACAGGACGAGCGCGACGGCGGCACTGGCCGCGATCAGGTGGACCGGCGCGGCGCCGTGACCGAGCATCGCCCAGCGGAACCCCTCCACCACCCCGGCCATCGGGTTGAGGCCGAGAACCCAGCCCGGCACGCCGAGCCTCTCGATGTGCGGCGCGACGACGCTGGCCGGGTAGATCACCGGGGTCACGAACAGCCAGAGCTGGACGAGGAACGGGACGACGAAGCGCACGTCCCGGTACTCGACGTTGAGCGCGGCGAGCCAGAGCCCGACCCCGACCGCGGTGAGCAAGGCGAGCAGGAGCACGAGCGGCAGGGCGACGACCGCGACGCCGGGCCAGACCTTGTAGTACGCCATCATGACGAGGAGCAGCGGGGACGCGACGGCGAGGTCGAGCAGGCCGGCGACCACCGCCGCGAGCGGGATCACGAGGCGGGGGAAGTACACCTTGGTGATCAGGTTGGCCGAGCCGACGACGCTCGCCGACGACTGGGTGAGTCCCTGCGCGAAGAATGTCCACACCAGCAGGCCGGCGTACGAGAAGATCGGGTAGGGGAGGCCGTCCGAGGCGATATGGGCGAGCCGCCCGAAGAAGAGGGTGAAGACGACCGCGGTCGCGAGCGGCTGCAGGATCGCCCACGCCGCGCCGAGCACCGTCTGCTTGTAGCGCACCTTGATGTCGCGCCACACCAGGAAGTAGAGGAGCTCCCGGTACGCCCACAGCTCCGCGAGGTCGAGCGCCCGCCAACCCGGGCGGGGCTCGATCACGAGGGTGAGCAGGGGCGGCGCCGGAACGGCCGGGGCAGGAGGCATCGGCTCATTATGTCGCATCCGGCGGCGAAGCGGCCGGCGCGACGCGCGGGGCGCGCC